>CAYGKX010000029.1:8906-13817 GCA_964350225.1 uncultured Rhodospirillaceae bacterium
TCATGCCCAAGGCCGACGCGGCCTTCGCACGGCGGGCGGAGATCTATGACACGACCATCGGCTGGCGCTTCGTCAACAAGCTGATGAAGGAGCAATATGGCGTCGACAGCATGCCGGAGACCGGCGAGAACGTTGCCGAGGAATTCCAGGTCAGCCGCGAGGACCAGGATGCCTTCGCGCTCCGGAGCCAGCAGCGTGCCGTCGCCGCCCAGCAGAACGGGCGGTTGTCGGAGGAGATCGTCCCGGTAACGATCCCCCAGCGGCGCGGCGACCCCATCGTCGTCGACACGGACGAGCATCCGCGCGGCGACACGACGATCGAAAAACTGGCCAAGCTGCCGACCCCCTTCCGCCAGAACGGCACCGTGACTGCCGGCAACGCGTCCGGTGTGAACGACGGTGCGGCCGCGATGATCGTGGCGTCGGAGAGGGCAGTCGAGAAATACGGCCTGACCCCCATTGCCAGGGTACTGGGCGCGGCCAGCGCCGGCGTCGCCCCGCGCATCATGGGCATCGGCCCGGCACCGGCCAGCCAGAAGCTTCTCGAGCGGCTCGGCCTCAAGGCGTCGGACATGGATGTGATCGAGCTGAACGAGGCGTTCGCGAGCCAGGCGCTTGCCGTCCTCCGCATGCTGGGCCTGCCGGACGACGCGGAGCATGTGAACCCGAACGGCGGCGCCATCGCCCTCGGCCATCCGCTCGGCATGTCCGGTGCCCGCATCGCCGGGTCCGCGGCGCGGGAGCTTCAGAAGCGCGACGGCAAATACGCCCTTGCCACCATGTGTATCGGCGTGGGCCAGGGCATCGCCGTCGCGATGGAAAAGGTGTAGGGCGGAAGCGAAAGCGGCTCTATTCGAAGCCGGCACCAAATGAACCCTCTCCCCCTCGGGGAGAGGGCAGGGTGCTGGGGAACACCGTCATCGGAGAGTAGCGTTCTCTCCCGCACCATCCCCCTCTCCCAGCTTCGGCCAAGCCGGGATTCGGCTCAGCAAGCCTGCGCGACACTCTTCCCCGGCAGGGGTCAGGAGACGTTTGCGCAGACCATGAATGTGCGTATGCGGCTATAGCTGGGCGCTGGGGCGGTCGCTGACGTTTTCGTGCCAGCGCGCGACATTCTTGCAGGCGTCCGGCACCTCGACCTTGATCCATTTGGCGAAGTCGACATAGACGAGGGCATCGATGTCGGCGATGGAAAAGGCGTCGCCGACGACGAAAGGCTTTTCGCCGATGATCTCGTCCAGGTTCTCCATGAAGCGGGCAGCCCGAAGTCGGCCGCGCTCGGCCAGTTCCGGGATTTGCTGGTAGTCGTGTTTCCCGGTCGTCGCGCGTCCGGCCATGCCCCGTGCCGAGTTGCGCAGGCATTCCCCGACGGCGCCGAAACCTTCCATCTCGATCCGCCACTGCCATTGGGCGATCAGCGCCTTTTCCAGCGGGTCGCGGCCCATCAGCGGCGGCTGGGGATGGGTCTCCTCGAGGTAGCGCCAGATGCCGACGGTGTTGTTGAGCCGCGTGCCGTCGTCGAGCTCCAGCACAGGCACGGTCAGATAGGGATTGATCGCGGCGAATTCCGGCGTGAGCTGTTGTTTCTCGCGGAGGTCTACCTGAATCACCTCGATCTTATCGAACAGGCCCTTCTCGCCGATGAAGATGCGGGCCCGGCGCGGCGATGGCGCCGGTGCGCAATCGTAGAATTTCACGTCTCTTTCCTCCCCTTTGGCCCCCGTACCTGCGTCGCGGCGCGGCGGAGTGTGTCGCTACGCCGTCAGCCGGCGGGCGCGGTCGCCTTCAGGCCGACGCATTCGACCAGCTCAACCTCGCCCTTGCCCTTGAGGTCGACCAGGCCGAGGCTTTTCGCCCGGATGCTGCCCCGCGCGGTCATCCACGCCTCTGTCGACATCAGCACCTGGCCCGCCTCGGCGTGGTTGCAGATCCGGGCGGCCGTATTGACGGTGTCGCCCCACAGGTCGAACTGATAGGGGCGGCTGCCGGCGATCCCGGCGACGACGGGCCCGACATGGATGCCGACGCTGACGGTCCAGGCGGGCTCCAGCTCCGCCGAGGCGCGGACAAGCTCCATGCCGGTCTCGACGGCGGAGAGGACTGGGTCAGTCCGGTGGCTCAGCAGACCGGCCGTCGCCATCAGGCAGTCGCCGATGGTCTTGATCTTCTCCATCGCGTGCTTCTCTGCGGCGGCCTCGAAACGGGCGAATACGTCCTGCAGCCGTTCGACCACGATCTCGGGCGGGTTCCGGTCGCAGAAGGCGGTGAAGCCGACCAGGTCGCAGAACAGCACCGCGACATTGTCGTGCCGTCGGGGCCGCATCTCCCCGCCATGGCGTAATTCCTGCACCGCCGGGACCGGCAGAACGGAATGAAGCAGGCTTTCCGAGGTCTTGCGTTCGTCCTCGACCCGGTGGGTATAGGCCGTCTCGTGATCGCGCAGCCGCTTTTTTTCGAGGCTGGAGCCGACCCGGGCGCGCAGGAGGGTCGGGTTGAAGGGCTTGTTGAGATAATCCTCCGCCCCCAGCTCGATGCATTTGACGACGCTGTCCATCTCGTCCAACGCCGAGATCATGATGACCGGAATGCCGCGTAGGTCGGGGTCGGACTTGACCTGTTCCAGAACCTCGTAGCCGCTCATGCCCGGCATCATGATGTCGAGCAGAACGAGATCGAAGGGCCGGGTGTCCAGGAGATCGAGTGCGGCCTGGCCGTCGGCCGCCTCCACGACATTCTCGTAGCCGTCCCGCTTGAGGCGCCGGATAAGCGTGTAGCGGTTGTCCTCGTTGTCGTCGACGACGAGGATCGCGGCACCGTTCTTCTGTTTGCCGCCGTTCTTCTGCGTCGGTTGGTCGTTCATGCGCCGATCAGCGCCTCGATCTTGGACAGAAGCCGGGCGATGTCGACCGGCTTGGTGTCATAGTCGTCGCAGCCCGCCGCCAGCGCCTCGTCCCGATGCTCCTCCATCGCATGGGCGGAGAGCGCGATCACCGGAATGTGCCGCGTCGTCTCGTCGGCCTTGAGAGCCCGTGTCGCGGTCCAGCCATCCATGACCGGCAGGCTCAAATCCATCAGGATCAGCGCGGGCTCGTCGGCCTTCGCCCGCTCGATCCCCGCGGCGCCGTCCCCTGCCGTGATGACCTCGAAGCCCTTCTTCGTCAGGCGTCGGGTCAGCATGTAGACGTTATCCTCGTTGTCCTCGACATACAGGATCCGTGTCATGCGTCGTCTCCGCCGGAAGTGTTTGACGAGATGGCCGAGACGATCTCCCGCAGGTCGTCGAGAAGCTTGTCGCGATCGGCGGTCGATTTCTGAAGGATCCGCTCGACCCCGCCATTCAGCCGCGCGCGGTCGGCATCGGACAGGTCGGCGCCGGTCACCACCAGCACGGGAATGTCGTGCCAGGCGGGGTTCTCGCGCAATGTTTCCAGGAACTCGAAGCCGTCCATCACCGGCATCATCAGGTCGAGGAGGATCAGATCCGGCGGGTCGGCCGCGGCGGCGACCTGCTCCAGTCCGATCTTGCCATTCTCCGCCTCGAGGACGGTGAAATCCTCACCCAGAAGCAGGCGGCGCAGATATTGGCGCGCGTCGAGGTCGTCCTCGACGATCAGCGCCGTTTTGCCCACTCCGTCGCCGACGAAGCGGCGCAACGCATCGCGCAACCGCGTCCTGTCGAAAGGTTTGGCGACATAGTCCGATGCGCCGAGCGCGAAGCCCTTGTTCTTCTCGTCGAGGATGGTCGCCATGACGACGGGGATGGAGGCGAGCTCGGGATCGGATTTCAGTTCGCGCAACACGGACCATCCGTCCATCACCGGCATCAGTACGTCCAGGGTGATGGCCGCCGGCCGGTGCGCGCGCGCCATCTCCAGCCCTTCCCGGCCGCTCTCGGCGGTCAGCACGTCATCGCCGTCGCGGGCAAGGTGGCGCCGCATCAGGTCGCGCACCGTCGGATCGTCGTCGATGACCAGGACCCGGCGATTGCGACCGGTCGGTACGGCTTGGCCGGCTATGGCGCGGGCCGCTTCCTCCACCGTCGCTTCCGCCTGCGGCACGCTCTCCACATCCGTCGCGATGGAAGCGGTAAAGGTTGTCCCCTCGCCGGGCGTGCTCGCGACGGTGACGTCGCCGCCCATCAGGTTGGCGAGGCGCTTGGTGATCGTCAGGCCGAGACCGGTACCGCCGTATTTCCGCGTGGTGGAGCTGTCGGCCTGGGTGAATTCCTGGAAAAGGCGGGAGACCTGCTCGTCGGTCATGCCGATACCGGTGTCCGAGACCGAAATCTCCAGAATTTCGCGGCTTCCCCGGGCCACGCGCCGGGCCTTCATCGTCACCGTACCCTTTTCGGTGAACTTGCAGGCGTTCGACAGCAGGTTGAGCATGATCTGGCGCAGGCGGGTGAGGTCCGCCCGCACGCTGCCGACATCGTCCGGGCAGTCGACGACCAGGTCGTTTGCGTTGGCCTGGGCCAGGGTATCGCCCGTCTTCGCGACGTCCTCGACCAGGGTCCCGACGTCGAACGTCTCGACATGCAGTTCCATCTTCCCGGCCTCGATCTTCGACAGGTCGAGGATGTCGTTGATCAGGGTCAGGAGATGCTTGCCGGCCTTGTGGATGCGGTCGAGCGGCTCGAGATAGTCCTCCATCCCGTCGTCTTCGGCATCCTCGCTGAGCATTTCCGTAAGGCCGATGACGGCATTGAGCGGCGTGCGCAGCTCGTGGGACATGTTGGCGAGGAAGCGGCTCTTGGCCTGGTTCGCCTCGTTGGCGGCGTCGCGCGCTACGGCAAGGTCGTCGACCAGCTCGCCCAGCTGGGCCTCCCGCCTCTTGCGCTCCGTGATGTCGGAGTAGATCGAGACGAGACCGCCTTCGGACGTGGACTGGTCGCTCACTTGCATCCAGCGGCCG
>CAYGKX010000029.1:13827-17267 GCA_964350225.1 uncultured Rhodospirillaceae bacterium
GGACCCGGCTGTTCGCTTCTGCGTCTCCTGACGGCCGTGACCCACCTGTCGACATCGCCCTTGGCCAGCCCTTGGAACATGCCGCTCTCCGCCGCGCGGCGGATGACATCGGCGAAGCTGACCCCGGGTTTCAGAATTTCTGCCGCGCTGCCGAACAGGCTGCGATAGACGCTGTTGCACATGATCAGCCGGTCGTCGGCGTCCCACAGCACGAAGCCCTGGGAGATGCTCTCGATGGCGTCTTGCACGCGATGCTGGGCCCTAGCCAGCTCCTCGCTCATGCGTTTGCGTTCCGTGATGTCGCCGATCGCGCCGACCATGCGGATGGCCCGGCCCTCGTCGTCGAACTGCGCCATGCCGTGCTGGCGCGCCCAGCGGATCTCGCCGTCGATGGTTCGATACCGGATTTCGCAGTCGAAGGCGTCCGCCTCGCGCTTGAGATGGCGCCGCATCGCTGCGTCGAAGACCGGTTTGTCCTCGTCCAGGATATGCTCGTACCACTCGTCGCGCGGCACGACCCGCTCCTCCGGCATCCCCAGCATCTCGTTCAGGATCGGCGAGGCGTAACCGCGGTTCTCCAGTATGTTCCAGTCGTAGACGCCTTCGTTGATCGACTTCATCGCCAGGGCGTAGCGTTCCTCGCTCTCGCGCAGTCGTGTCTCCGCGCCTTTCCGTGCGCTGAGGTCGGAGACGGCGCCGACCATACGCACGATCCGCCCGTCCTCGTTCCGCACGCCGATGGAGCTGTCGAGGATCCAGCGATAGTTCCCCGTGGTGTCGCGGATGCGGTATTCGCGTTCCAGCTTGTCGGTTCCGCCACGCAGGCAATCGACCAGAGGATCGAGGTAGCTCCCGACATCGTCAGGGTGGATGCTCGCCCGCCAGTGGTCCGGAGTGAGTTCGCCGCTGCCGAAGCCGAACAGGTCGTTCAGCCGGTCGGAAACCCACAACTGGTCGGTATCGAGATTCCAGTCCCAGATGCCTTCCGACGCTGCCTTGACGATGAGGGCGTAGCGCTCCTCGCTCTCGCCCAGATCGCGCTCCGCCTTCCGGCGTTCCGTGACGTCGACATAGATCAGGACCAGGCCGCCGTCCGGCAGCGGGTCGCGCCGGATGAACAGGTCGCGGCCGTCCGCGAGTTTCCGTTCCGACCGGAAGTAACGGCCTGCGACGGCTTCCTTGAGACGGGCCTCGGTCAGGGCGTCGATATCGCCCGGCCCGTAGTCGCCGGCCTTGGCGTTGGCGCGGATGATCGCTTCCAGCGGGGTTCCCGGTTCGCACAGGGCTTTCGGATAACGGCGGAATTTCCGGAACTTCGCGTTGGCGACGACGAGCTTGAAATCGGCGTCGAAGATCGCGAAGCCCTGGTGGATCTTGTCGATCCCCGACAGGACGACATCCGGCAGGGCCGGGGCCGGGGCGTCCGTCTTCGGCGCGGCACCCGCGGCCTTTTTCGCGATCGCATTACCCTTCGCGGTTCCGCCGGCGGCCTTCTCGCCCGCTTTCTCCGTGCGCTTGGTCTTCTGGCTTGTGGTCTTGCGGCTTGACGTCGTCACGCGGCTCCAGCCCCCCTGTCGCGGCATTCTCTCGCACCGAACCGGAAACTTAACGCGCGAGGACCGGTCGGCGGAAGAGCAGAAACCGGATGGCAAGCCTTCGCCGTTTGCGGACGGGTCGGGAACTTCGGCCGGCTTCGAACATTTGAGTCAGGACCAACGAGTACGCGAAAGGAGGATATTCCAATGCGTAAGGCTCGGAAACTTCGACCGTTTGGGGCGCTGGCGACCTTCGCCGCCGCCGCGGCCCTGATGGCTCCCACTTCGACGACGCCCGCCGCCGCGCAGCAGGCGCAGGCGAAGTCGTCCAGCGACATCGTCGTCGCACAGAATTACCGGACGCCGCCGGCGCGCGCCGGCCAGGCCCGAATGGCACCCTACCAGGTGCGCCAGACCCTGCAGCGCGCCGGCTATCGCAGGGTGGCCGACATCCGCTATGTCCGGGTCGGCCCGCGGCAGGATTTCTACCGCGCCACCGCCTGGATGAAGGGGCGCCAGTATCGCCTGCGCGTCAGCGACGAGACCGGGCGTATCATCGCGCGGACCTTCGTTCAGGCCCGCTACAATCCCGCCTATCCGCAGGCCCGTGTCCGCGGCGTCGACCGGATCGAGGTGCGCCAGTCTCTGATCCGGCAGGGCTACTCGCGCATCACCAACATCCGCTTCAACGGCGAGGTTCATGACGACCATTTCGTCGCCGAGGCGTGGAAGAACGGCCGGCACTACCGGCTGAAGATCGACGACGACAATGGCCGGATCCTGGCGCGGACCCGCATCCGCTGACCACGACCGGCGCTATCGGAAACAGAAAGGGCCGCTTCCCGGGAAGCGGCCCTTTTCGTGTCCGGCCCTTTTTCGCCTCCGGAACCTCAGCGCGCGATATAGCCGCCGTCGACCACAAGGTCCGCGCCGGTCATGTAGCGCGCATCGTCCGACGCCAGGAAGACCACAGCCTTTGCCACCTCTTCCGGCGTGCCGAGCCGTCCCATGGGGGCGAGCTTCGACAGCTGCTTGTCGTTCATCGTTTCCTTCAGGGCGGAGGTCATGTCGGTGTCGATATAGCCCGGGCAGACGGCGTTGATGCGGATCGGATAGCGCAGATAGGCGCATTCGACGGCGGCCGATTTCGTCAGGCCCCGCACGGCATGCTTGGTCGCGCCATAGGCGCCGATCATCGGCGCGCCGACCCACCCGAGGATCGAGGCGACATTCACGATCGCGCCGCCCCGTTCCTTCATCGCCCGGATGCCGGCGCGGACACCCAGGAAGACGCCGTCGATGTTGACCGTCGTCACCCGGCGCCAGCCGTCGAGGGTCGTGTCCTCTAGCTTCGACATCCGTGCGGCGATCCCGGCGTTGTTGACCAGAATGTCGATGGGTCCCAACGCTTCCTCGACCCAGGCGAGCGCCCGCGGCCAGGCGAGGTCGTCGGTCACGTCCTGGGTCGCCCCGATCACCTTGGCGTCGGCGCCCGACAGCTCGCGCGCCAGTTCGTCCGCGGCCCTGCTGTCGATGTCGGTGATCGCGACGGCGGCCCCGGCGGCCGCCATTTCCCGCGCGATGCCGGCGCCGATCCCGCTGGCGCCGCCGGTGACGAGCGCCACCTTGCCGGTCAAGTTGCTCATGCAGTGATTACCCCTCGGTACCGGTCCGCCCTGTCCCCGGCGGACGATGCGTTCTGCGCTTTGTTGGGCAAGGACTTATCCGCTTGGTCCGCGCGAGACAATAGGGCGGTCGTTGCCAGCGGGCGAATTGGGCATCAGCCGTCGCGGCTCGTCCGCGCATGTTCCCAGGACATCAGGAGAACGCCCGCGAAGACGACGGCGAAACCGGCGAGATCCTCGGCCCCTCGGTCTATTCCGAGATGGTGTGGAACGCCCGCCA
>CAYGKX010000029.1:17277-17543 GCA_964350225.1 uncultured Rhodospirillaceae bacterium
TGGCGGCATACCAGAGCCAGCTGCCGAGCGCGAGGGTGCCGGCACCGTACCAGGCGACGGCGCCCCAGCCGGTCCAGTCCACCGACGCGAGGTCGAAATCCCGGAGTTGCCAGATCGCGAACGGCAGAAACAGCGGAATGGACAGGGCGGCGGCAATACAGGCGACCAGGACGGGATCGGCCCGTTCCGAGGCCTTCTTTCCGACAAGGGTATAGATCGCCTCGCAACACACAGCGCCGAAGACGAGCAGCGAACCGATCACGATG
>CAYGKX010000030.1:0-8150 GCA_964350225.1 uncultured Rhodospirillaceae bacterium
AAGGCGGAGAATATCGAGGATGCCAGCGGCGCCTCGATGAAGGCCTGCAAGCGCGAGAGCGTCGCGCCGTCCACCTGCCAGGCGCCCGAGGACGCGAACTGCAGCAACACCGGCATGGGCGGACGCATCGACTGACGGAAAAGGGCGCGCACGGCTGGCATTTCCGGGGGGCCTCGACTAAAACCGGCGGACCGTGATACCGACCGCCGTGCCGTGACCCAGACAGCCGACCTTCCCGCAACCGATTTCGAGGCGCGCGACTACGTGCACCGCGTCGTCGAGGCGTCGGGCACGTCCTTCATGGCCGGCATGAAGGCGCTGCCGGAGGACCGGCGCGAGGCGATGTTCGCCATCTATGCCTTCTGCCGGGAGATCGACGACATCGCCGACGATCCCGCGCCGACGTCCGAAAAGATCGCGCGGCTCACATCCTGGCGAAAGGAAATCGACCGGCTGTATCAGGGCAAGGCGGAGTTCATGACGGCCCGTGCCCTGATCCGCCCCGTCGCCGCCTACGACCTGCAGCGGGAGGATTTCCTCGATCTGATCGCCGGGATGGAGATGGACGCGGTCGAGGATATCCGCGCGCCCTCGATGTCCAAGCTCGACACCTACTGCGACCGGGTCGCCTCGGCGGTCGGCCGCCTGTCGGTGCGCGCCTTTGGCGCCCGGGAGGACAGAGCCCGTGACGTCGCCTACTATCTCGGCCGCGCGCTTCAGCTGACCAATATCCTGCGCGACCTGAAGGAGGACGCGGAGCGGGGGCGCCTGTACCTGCCGGCCGAACTGCTCGATGCCCACAACATCAAGACCCGGGCGCCGCTCGAGGTCCTGGCACATCCGAACCTGCCCGGCGTCTGCGACGACCTGATCGGCATTGCGCGCGACCATTACGCGCGGGCGTCCGAAGCGATGCGGAAATGCCGGCGCGGGCCGATGCGCCCGGCCCGGCTCATGATGGCGGCCTACCGGGCCATTCTCATCCGCCTGCAGCGTCGCGGCTGGCGCGACCTGGACCAGGACGTGTCTTTGCCGACCTGGCAGAAGGTCGCGATCCTGCTGCGCCACGGTCTGGTCTGACGCGATGGCAAGGCCGCCCGGCACCGCCCATGTCGTCGGCGGCGGGGTCGCCGGCCTGTCGGCGGCCGTGCACCTGGCGCGCGCCGGCTGGACGATCGTCCTCTCCGAAAGCGCCGGACAGCTGGGCGGCCGCTGTCGCTCCTACTTCGACGACAGGCTTGGCCGGCGGATCGACAACGGGAACCACCTGCTGCTGTCGGGCAACCGGTCGGCGCGGCGCTATCTCGAAATCGTTGGCGCCGGCAACGAACTGGACATCGCGGGCGACGCCGCCTTCCCCTTCGTCGACCTGCAAGACGGCACGCGCTGGACGGTCCGAATCGGGCCCGGGCCAATCCCCTTCTGGATGCTCAGCGCCCGGAACCGCGTACCGGGGTCGTCCCTTGGCGACTATCTCGCCGCCGGCCGCCTCAGAAAGGCCGGTGACCGGACGATCCGGACATTCTTCGATCCGGCACGCCCGATCTTTCGCCGCTTCTGGGACCCGCTGGGCGTTGCCGTCCTGAATACGGAAAGCGACGCGGCCGCCGCGGAGCTTCTGTGGCCGGTGTTCCGGGAAACGATCCTGAAGGGCGCCGGCGCGTCGCGCCCCTGCGTCGCCCGGCGCGGTCTTTCGGAGTGTTTCGTCGACCCCGCCCGCGGCTGGCTCGAGGCCCTGGGGGCGACGGTACGCCTGAACGCCCGGCTGCGCGGCATGCAATTCTCGGCGGGCAGGGTGAGCGAGCTGGCCTTTGGCGACGAGACAGTCCCTGTCGGACCAGGCGACTGCGTCGTGCTGGCCGTCCCGCCCGCCGTCGCCGGGACGCTTCTGCCCGGTACCGCGGTGCCGACCGACTTCCGGCCCATCGTCAACGCCCACTTCGTCGCCCCCGACCTGCCGGCGATCCTTGGCGACGGCTTCCTTCTGGGGCTGGTCGGCAGCATGGCGCAATGGATCTTCCGTCGTGGCGACATCGTGAGCGTGACCGTGAGCGCCGGCACCGCCGCCCAGGACATGACCCAGGAAGCGGTGCTTGCCCAACTCTGGCAGGATGTGTGCCGGGCGCTCGGCGCGACCGACCGCCCGATGCCGGAGGCCCGCCTGATCGTCGAGAAGCGGGCGACATTCGCCCAGACACCGGCCATGCTGAAACGCCGTCCCGCCGCGGCGACCGATGTCGAGAATCTCTTCCTGGCCGGTGACTGGACCGCAACCGGCCTGCCGGCGACGATCGAGGGGGCAATCCGGTCCGGAGAGATGGCCGCGGCATCCGCCGCCGCCCCTTGACTTCCCGGGTCCGCCTGATGAGGTTACGGGCCGGTTCCCGCGCCGACGGCGCCGAAACTTCGCTTCGACGGTAAATGACGAAAAACTCCCCCGCGCTCGCCACCGCCGCGACGGATCCAGACCTTTCCGCGCCGCCTCTCGACCGCGTCGAGAGGGTGATCGAAGACGCCCGAACCGCCTTGTCCGGCCGCCAGCGGGACGACGGCCACTGGGTCTACGAGCTGGAGGCCGACGCCACGATCCCGGCGGAATACATCCTGTACCGCCATTTTCTGGGAGAGATCGACGGCGACTATCCGGAACTGGAGCGCAAGATCGCTGTCTATCTGCGCCGCATCCAGTCCGAACGCCACGGCGGCTGGCCGCTGTTCCATGATGGCGATTTGGACATCAGCGCGACGGTGAAGGCCTATTACGCACTGAAGATTGCCGGTGACGATATCGACGCGCCCCATATGGTGCGCGCGCGCCAGGCCATCCTCGACTTCGGCGGCGCGGCCAAGTCGAACGTCTTCACGCGGACGACGCTCGCCCTCTTCGGCCAGGTGCCGTGGCGGGCTGTACCGGTCATGCCGGTCGAGATCATGTTTCTCCCTCGCTGGTTCCCCTTCCACATGACCAAGATCAGCTATTGGTCGCGCACCGTCGTCGCGCCGCTTCTGGTGCTGATGGCGGCGAAGCCGAAGGCGAAGAACCCGCGGAACGTCGGCGTGGCGGAACTGTTCGTCACACCGCCCGAAAAGGAACGGAAGTACCACCAGAACCCGACGGGGTCGGTCTGGGGCGGCATGCTTCTGGGTCTCGACAAGCTGTTGCGCGTCACGGAGCCGATCTTTCCAAGGGGCCTTCGCCGCAAGGCCATGGCCCGGGCGATGGACTTCTCGATCGAGCGCCAGAATGGCGAGGACGGGCTGGGCGCGATCTTCCCGGCCATGGTCAATCTGGTCGAGGCCATGGTCGTTCTCGGCTACGACGCCGACGACCCGCGGCTGGCGATCGCCAAGCAGGCCATCGACAAGCTTCTGGTGATCCGCGAAGACGAAGCCTATTGCCAGCCCTGCCTGTCGCCGGTCTGGGACACCTGCCTTGCCGGCCACGCGATGCTGGAGGCCGGTGTCGAGCGCGACGACGAGAAACTCGCCCGGGCGGCCGACTGGCTGATGGAGCGCGAGATCAAGGACGTCAAGGGCGACTGGTCCTGGCAGAACCCGGATCTGGCGCCCGGCGGGTGGGCTTTCCAGTACTGGAACGATCACTATCCCGATGTCGACGACACGGCCGTCGTCGGCATGATGCTGGACCGGATGGGCGACCCGAAATACCGCCCGGCGATCGAGCGGGCGGAGCAATGGATCGTCGGCATGCAGTCGACGTCCGGCGGCTGGGGCGCCTTCGACATCGACAACGACAAGTTCTACCTGAACCACATCCCCTTCGCCGATCATGGCGCCCTCCTCGACCCGCCGACGGTCGATGTCAGCGCACGCTGCCTGTCCTTCCTTGCCCAGATCGGGCGCAAGAAGGGCGACCCGACCATCGACCGCGGCATCGAGTTCATCAAACGCGAGCAGGAAGAAGACGGCTCCTGGTTCGGCCGCTGGGGCACCAACTATGTCTACGGAACCTGGTCGGCGCTTTGCGCGCTGAACATGGTCGGCGAGGACATGTCGCAGCCCTACATCCAGAAGGCGGTCGACTGGCTGAAGTCCCGTCAGCGCGAGGACGGCGGCTGGGGCGATGACGGCGCGACCTATTGGGAGGATCGTCGGGACGAGGTGAAGGAAAGCACGCCGTCGCAGACCGCCTGGGCGCTCTTGGGCCTGATGGCCGCCGGCGAGGTCGACGACCCCATCGTCGACAGGGGGATCGGCTACCTGACCGACCACGAGCGCGAGGGCGATCGCTGGACGGAAGACCTTTTCACCGCCGTCGGCTTCCCGCGGGTCTTCTACCTGCGCTACCACGGCTATGCCGCCTATTTCCCGCTGTGGGCGCTCTCGCGCTATCGCAACCTCAAGAAATCGAACGACCGTACCGTCGGCTGGGGCATGTAAGCCGTGAGCGCGGGCGGCGACGAGGCGCCCCGTCTGGGCGTCGTGTGCGGCCTCGTCTCCGAAGGCGCGCTTCTGTCGGGGCGGCCTGTCCAGGTCCGTCCCGTCGCCGGTAATTCGGTGCGGGCGACGGAAGAGGTTCGTGCGCTCGCACGAAATGGCGTCGGGGCGCTGCTCAGCTTCGGTCTGGCCGGCGGCCTGGTGCCGTCATGCGACAGCGGAACCGTGATCGTCGCCGACGCCGTCATCGCGGGTTCGGAAACACTGCCCTGCGACCCGCGCCTTCTGGAAGCGCTGAGTCGGGAGCTTCCCGTCGCGGCGGTCGGCAGGATCGTGGGAAGCGGCGCGGCGGTCCTGACCGTCGAGGACAAGGCCGCACTGGCGGAACGGTCCGGCGCGCTCGCCGTCGACATGGAGAGCCATGCCGTCGCCCGCGCAGCCCGGGACGCAGGACTGCCTTTCGCCGTCCTGCGCGCCGTCGCCGACCCGGCCGACCGGGCCATCCCGTCTTTCGCGCTTGCGGGACTGCACGCCGACGGTACGGTCGGCGCCTGGCCGGTCGTGAAGGGGCTTCTCCGGCGGCCCTGGTGCCTGTCCGCGATCCTGAGGCTGGGCCGCGACAGCAAGGCCGCACACCGCGCGCTGGGTCAGGCGGTCGCGGCTGGCATTGTCGAGCGGATGCTGGAAGCGGCTGGCACGGACTGACCGCGCGGATCCGCGCCCCTTGCCAGGCTCACCCTTCGACAAGCACAGGGCGAGGGTCGATGTTGTCGGGGCACGCTCAGAGATTGGCGACGGGACGAGACGACGGTAACTCGGCCCCAATCAAATTAGCCCGACCCTCACCCTGAGCTTGTCGAAGGGTGACCCGGATGCGGCGCTCAACCAGCCGGCACTTGGCGCCCGCCGCCTACTCCGCGGCGGCGATCGGGGCCTTGCCGGCGTCGCGGTCGTTGCCGGGTTCCGGCGGGGCGATGCCGTGTTCGGCGAACCAGCGGAGGTCGCGCTTGGTCAGTTCGACCTCGCTCATCACCTTGACGACGTGGGTATCGTGGACATCGTCCGCCGGCCGCGCCTTGGACAGGTCGATCTCCGGCGCGAAGTCGCCCTCCGTCTTCGGGCCGCGCAGGGCGACCTTCAGCGCCTTCAGGGGCTTGGAGAAGGTCTCCGCGACCGCCGTGCCCTCATAACCGCAATGGACCATGCAGTCGGCGCACTTCTCGTAGTTGCCGGTGCCGTAGGCGTCCCAGTCGGTCGTTTCCATGAGCTCCCTGAACGTCCCGACATATCCCTCGCCGATCAGGTAGCAGGGCTTCTGCCACCCGAAGACGCATTTCGTCGGGTTCGACCAGGGCGTGCAGCGGTAGGTCTGGTTGCCGGCGAGGAAATCGAGGAAGAGCGACGACTGGCTGAAGACCCACTTCTTGCCGTCCCCCTTTTTTCCGCCCCGCATCTTGCCAAGGCGGAAGATGTCGCGGAAAAGCGTCTTGGTCTTCTGGCGGTTCAGGAACTTCTGCTGCTGGGGCGCCCGCTCGTAGGCATAGCCGGGCGAGACCGTGATGCCTTCGACGCCAAGCTCGTTGGTGCAGAAGTCGAAGAACTCCGCCGCTTCCTCCGCCGTCATCTGGTCGAAGAGCGTGCAGTTGACGTTGACGCGGAAGCCGCGGTCCTTGGCGTTCTTGATCGCCTTGACGGCGATGGCGAAGGTGCCCGGGCGGTCGACCGCCTCGTCGTGATGCTTTTCCAGTCCGTCGAGGTGGATCGAGAAGGTCAGGTATTTCGACGGCTTGAACCGGTCGATATTCTTGTCGAGCAGAAGCGCGTTCGTGCAGAGATAGACGAACTTCTTCCGGGCGATCAGGCCTTCGACGATCTGGTCGATCTCCTTGTGGAGCAGCGGCTCGCCGCCCGGGATCGACACCATCGGCGCGCCGCATTCCTCGGCCGCCTCGATACACTCCTCGACCGACAGGCGCTGGTTCAGGATGTGGTCGGGATAGTCGATCTTGCCGCAACCCGCGCAGGCGAGGTTGCAGCGGTATAGCGGCTCCAGCATCAGAACCAGCGGATAGCGCTTGTTCCCCTTCAGCTTCTGCTTGAGGAGGTAGGATCCGACCCGGTATTGCTGAATTAGCGGTACGCCCACGGCTGGTTCCTCGCGTCGTCTGTGTCGGTTGTCGGGTCGGTTTCGGAATTCTGTCGCTGTTCGGTACGGAACCGACGCGCCATCAGTGCACCGCCGGTTCGCTGACGACCGTGTCGCGCAGCTGTTCCGGCAGCTTGAATTGGATATGTTCCTCGATGCCGTCCATGATCGACAGCTGGATGTCACGGTACTCGCGCAGCTTGGCGATCAGTTCGCGGACCAGTTCTTCCGGGGTGGACGCCCCGGCCGTGATGCCCACCGCCTCGACGCCGTCGAGCCAGGCCGGGTCGAAGGCCGCCGGATCCTCGACCAGATAGCTCGGCTTGTTGGTTTCCTTGCCGATCTCGCGCAGCCGGTTGGAATTGGAACTGTTCTGCGCGCCCACGACCAGGACCAGGTCGACCTCCTGCACCATCTCGCGCACGGCGGCCTGGCGGTTCTGTGTCGCGTAGCAGATGTCCTTCACATCCGGCCCCAGGATCTTGGGAAAACGTTGCTTCAGGGCCTCGATCACGTCCCGCGTGTCGTCCACGCTGAGGGTCGTCTGGGTGACGTAGGCAAGCTTTTCGGGGTCGGCGACCTGAAGTCTGGCAACATCGTCTGCGGCCTGGATGAGATAGACGGTGCCGGGGATGCGCCCCATGGTGCCCTCGACCTCGGGATGGCCCTCATGGCCGATCAGGATGACCTCGTAGCCCTTCTGCGCATAACGCTGGCCCTCCTTGTGGACCTTGGCGACCAGCGGACAGGTCGCATCGAGGACCGGGAGGTCGCGGCCATGGGCGTCGTCCTCGACCTTCTGGGACACGCCATGGGCGCTGAAGACGGTGATGGCGCCTTCGGGGATTTCGTCGACTTCCTCGACGAAGCGGGCGCCCTTGGCCTTCAGGCTTTCGACCACGCGCTTGTTGTGGACGATCTCATGCCGGACGTAGACCGGCGGACCGTATATCTCCAGCGCCCGTTCGACGATCTCGATGGCACGCTCCACCCCGGCGCAAAAGCCGCGAGGCTGGGCAAGTATGACCCGCATGGATTTCATCCCTGTGTTCGGCATCGAGCGTCGTTCAAGTCCGTCTGACGTCTGGCGTCCTGGTCTTCTTCGTTCGGCGCGGTTTCAGCGGGCGGCCGCAATGCCCGGCAACACGCCGCCGACAACATGCCGGACCCTGCTGAGCAAGTAGCCAGCATGTTGCAGTGCGTCAACCCTCGCTTAACACGAAATCCCTTGGAAAACCACCGGTCCGGCGTCAGCCCCGGAGCCGGCCGCTGTCCTTCAGCCAGGCGACAGCATCGGCCAGCGCCTCGCGCGCGGGCCGGTGAGTGTAGCCAAGCGTGGCCGCCGCCTTGGCGGAGGAGAAGAACATCTTCTTCTTCGACATGCGCAGACCGTCCCGGGTCGCCATCGGCTCCCGCCAACTTGAGCCGACCAGTCATTTCCACCATTTGTTCCACGTGAACCATGCCGGTCGAATTGGAGAGTACCGGATAACCCGTCATGCCGACGGACTTGTCACGCACGTAGGAGACTTCCTGTCGGGTCTGTAATCGCAATTGTTCGAAGGGTGGATCGAGTGAGAAAGGCAGCGCATGAGCCCGACTGTCG
>CAYGKX010000030.1:8160-17356 GCA_964350225.1 uncultured Rhodospirillaceae bacterium
CCGTCCCGGGTCGCCATCGGCTCCCGCCCGCCGGTGACCCGCGCCCAGGTCTCGCCGGCGAGCGCGACCGGGTAGACCGCCGCGCGGGGCAGGCGGATGCGCGGCGGCCGGCGCCCGACGAGTGCTGCGATCTCGGTGAGAATCTCGCGCAGGCTCATATCGTCGCCGCCGAGGATGTAACGCTGACCGGGAATGCCCCGCGCCGCGGCCGCAAGATGCCCTTCGGCAACGTCGTCGACATGGACGATATTCAGCCCTGTGTCGACATAGGCCGGCATCTTTCCGGCGGCGGCCTGGGCGATCATCCGGCCGGTCGGCGTCGGCTTGACGTCGCGCGGGCCAACCGGCGTGGACGGGTTGACGATCACCGTCGGGATGCCCTCCTCGGCGAACAGCCGGTCGACCTCCCGTTCGGCCAGGAACTTGGACCGTTTATAGATGCCGATCATGTCGTCCAGGGTGACCGGCGTCGTCTCGTCGGACGGCGTGCCGTCCTTGGTGATACCCAGCACCGCCACGCTTGACGTGTAGACGACGGTTTGCGCCCCGGCAGACGCAGCGGCCCGCAGGACGTTGCGGGTTCCCTCGACGTTGGCGCGCAACAGTTCGTCCGGATCTCGAACCCACAGGCGGTAATCCGCGGCGACATGATACAGGGCGGAAATGCCGCGACAGGCCGCGACCAGGGTCTCGGGATGACGCAGGTCCCCTTCCGCGATGTCGACATCCAGGTTCGCCAGGTTGGAACGGTCGCTTCCGGGCCGGGCGAGCGCGCGCACCGGGGCGCCCCGTGCCAGAAGCTTTCTCACGACCGCGGCGCCGACGAAGCCGGTGCCGCCAGTGACGAGGACCGTCATCGGTCCCGACCCGCTTTCATGTCACGCCCCGTCTCAGTGTCGGCGCCTGTATCCGGATCCGACCCGCGATCGGGATCTTCCGGGGGCCGCGCCTCTGCGGCGAGATCGATCAGCGCCGGCAGGAAGACCAAGGAGCACAGAAGGGTCATGCCCAGTGCGATCACAAGCACGATGCCCATGCTGGCCGTGCCCTGGTGATTGGTGATGGCGAGACTGCCGAACGAGGCCAGGGTTGTCAGCGCGGACAGGAGAATTGCCCGCGGCGTCGACGTGTTGAGAAGCACGACACCGGTCTCGCGCCGGGCCCGCACGACGAGATGAATGGCGCTGGCCACGCCGAGCCCGAGGAGCAGCGGGACGACGATGATGTTGGCGAAATTGAAACTCATCCCCGCCGCGACGACCGTCGCGACCGTGAAGGCCGCGGCCATGAAGACCGTTGCGAGGATCAGCATGACGTCGCGGATCCTTCTCAGCAGCAGGAGGAGCATGACGCCGATCACGATGAAGGCGATCACGCTCGATTCCGCGAAGGCACCGACGACGACATCGCCCGACTGAAGCTCGATCGCCGGTCCGCCCGTCGCCGTCGGCGCGACCGACAGGACCTGGGTCACGAAAGCGCGCAGGTGCGCGTTGTCGCGCAGGTCGTGTTTCGGCAGGACATAGACCCTGTAGCGTCCGTCCTTGGTGATCTCGCGTTCGCGCAACGACAGGGGCAGGCCCGCGAGCGTGACCTTCTTGGCCGACAACGAGTCCCGGAGTGCGCGCAGCCGCGCCGGAAAGCCGCCTGTCAATGCCCTGTCCAGGGCCGCGAGGGCCTCGGCGTCCGGCTTCCGTGACATGAAGGTGTCGAGCGCCGCCTTGAGCCGCTCGAGCCGCGGCGCCAGATCGCCGGCACGTTTCTCGGCCAGCACCCTGGCCGCGGTCCCGCGCAGCTTGTCGATCGCCGCCCGCCGTTCGGCGGCAGTCGGCGGCGGCTTGCGCCCGTCGACATTGAGGACCGGGGTGAGGAAAAGCGCCATTTCCTCGATGATGGCGAGCTTCTCCGCCTGGTCCTTCGGTATGAAGCTGTCGGTGGTGCGCACCGATCGGACGCTGGGCAGCTTGCGCAGCTTCTCGGCCACCGCGTTCGCCGCCGCGCGGGTCGGTTCGATGACGGACAGGCCGCCCGTGCCATACCGGCTGTCCCCCATCAGGTCGACCGCGGTCTGCACGGATTCGGTCGTCGGGTCCTTGAGGTTCAGCGGATTGCGGTCGAACCCGACGAAGGGCGCCGCGATCAGGGCCGCGACGGCGAGGACCGCGCCGGTCAGCGCGATCCCCCGGCGATGGCGGAAGATCGATCGCTCGATCAGATATTCGCGCACGACCCGGTAGGCGCGCCGGTCGCGATAGCGCCGGGCCGGTCGCACCGGGCTTGCCGCCAGGATCGCGGGCAGGACCGTCAGGCTGCAGAACAGGGCGATCGCCATGCCGCCCCCCGCGATCAGACCCAGTTCCGACAGGCCCCGATAATCGGTCGGCAGGAAGGACAGGAAGGCGGCGGCGGCGGCCACAGCGGACAGCGTCATCGCCCCGCCGACGGCACGGGTCGCGTTTGCGATTCCCGTGACACCGGACGATTCCTGGTCGACCTCCTCCTTGTAGCGCAGTGCGAAATGGATACCGAAATCGACCCCAAGCCCGATGAAGAGGACGGCGAAGGCGACGGAAATCAGATTGAGCGACCCGACCGCAGCGGTGGCGAAGGCGGCTGTCCAGACGAGCCCGACGACGAGCGTGACGAGGACGGCGAGTACCAGCCAGAGGGAGCGCAGGCCGATCAGGAGCAGCAGTGCCACCGCGGCGAGCGACAGATAGCCGGCGAGCGACGCGCCGAGCGCCACGCTCTCGAGTTCCTCACTGGCGATGGCGGCGCCGCCCGTCAGCCGCACCCGCACGCCGTTCCCGGGGGTAAGCCCCAGCTCCCGCGTCGCCTTGCGGATCTCGGCCATCGCCGCCTTGGCAGGGCTCAAGGTTTTGAAGTTCTGTCGGGCCTGCACGACGATCACCCGGCGGCGGTCCCGCTCCGGGTCGACCGAAGCGGCGAGCAGCGTGCTCCAGGACAAGTTCTGCGCTTCGCCCCGGGCCCGGGCGGCGATAACGGCGGTGAAGCGGTCGAGGACGTCGGCGAGTTGCACCGGCTGGGCGTCCTTGGTGCCGAGCGCGTCGATGGCCTGGCTGAACAGGTTGAAGAGGCCACGGAGGCTCGGGTCCACCGCCAATTCCGCCAGGAGCGGCTGCGCCTGCGCGAGGCGGGTCGAGATCTTCGTCAGGTCGTCGACGCTGAGATAAAGCAGCCCGTTGTCGCGGAAGAAGCGCTCGCCCTGAAGGTAGAAGACGCTCTTGAAAAGGTCCGTTTGCTTCGACAGCCGGTCGGCGAGCGCCGATGCGCCATCCTGGGCGTCGTCGGCCGTTCGCCCGTCGACGACAATGGCGATGACGTCGTTGAAATAGGGGAAGGCCTTGCGGAAAGCGTCGTAATTCTTCCGGAAGCCGAGTTCGGCTGAGATCAACCCTGTCGTATCGGTGTTCACCCCGAGATTGCGCAGGGTGTAGCTGCCGAGCAGGGCCGTCAGGGCGAGGGACAGGACGATCACAAGCCAGCGCAGGCGCACCACCAGTGTGGACCAGCGGGCCAGCCCGGCCACAATGCCGCGCCGCGCGCCCGAAAGGGGGCCGCGTTTGTCGCTGGCAGTCTCGGCGGGCGCTTTGCTCAACCCTCGGGGTTCGTTCTGTGTCACGCGCAACGATATTGTCTGAGCGCCGTTCAGACAAAGTAAAGTCTGTCCGGGGCCGGTCGGGTGTCGCCCCTCACCCTTGCGAATCCGGCGCCGGATAGGCACATAGGGGGGCTCGCGGCAGAGACGGAAATGCGGCCGCGGGACGTTATGGACGACCTGGAGCGGGACCGTCGCCGATTGCTTGGCCCGGTTTCGCGTCGTCCGCACTCGTACAGGAGCCTCGAATGACCGTTACCCGATCGTCACGCCCGGCCGGCCTAGCCGTGCCCACCGATATGGCACGTCGAACCCTGCTGGTCGCGGGCGCGGCCGCGTTGCTCCTGACGGGCGCGCTTATAGCGCCTTCCGCGCGGGCGGAGCAAGATTCGCCACAGGGCGTGGTCCGGGCCTACCAGGCTGTCCTGCTGGCAACGATGAAGGAGGCCAAGACCCTCGGCTTCGACGGCCGGGCCGCAAAATTGACGCCCGCCATCGACAAGGCCTTCGACCTGGCCTTCATCGCGCGGCGCGCCGCGGGGCCCTACTGGGCCAAGATGACGGCGGAGCAGAAGAAGCGCTACGCCTCGGCCTTCCGTCAGCTGTCCATCGCCCAGCACGCGGCCCGTTTCAAGGGCTTCAGCGGAGAGACCTTCGCCTTAGTGGGAACCACGGATCCTGGCCGGGGCTACCGCTTGGTCAAGACCGTCCTGACCACTGGAAAGGGCGAAAAGATTTCGCTCAATTACCTCATGGGCAAACGCGGCGGCCAATGGAAGATCGTCGATGTCTTTACCAAGGGGACGATCAGCGAAGTCGCGACACGCCGGTCGGAATTCTCCAACATCCTGAAGACCCAGGGAACCGAGGCGCTGATCGCCGCGATCCAGGGCAAGATCAACCGCGAGAAGGCGGACTGACCTCGCCCCGCCGGCGCACCAACGCGAAAGTGCCGCGGACGCCGTGGATGTAGAAGATCACGAACAACGCCGCGATCAGAAGCGCGCCGACCTGCGGCTTCTGGCTCAGCAGTACCCAGCCGAAGATCTTGCTGCCCACGAACAGAAGCAGCCCCGCCAGAGCGGCGATGCGCGAATAGACGTAGAGCCCGGCCGCGACCGCGACGAACACGACGAGGTCGGCCAGCGCCCACCAGATCAGGTTCGGCTGGCCGCCCAGCGTCCCCTTCTCGCTGCCGACGAGCAGCATGACGATCAGGAAGGCGGACAGGATGACGTTGATGGCTGCCGCCCAGAAGCCATAGCGCGCCGTCTTCCGGGCGCTTTCGGCGTCCGTGATCGGCGGCCACCAGGTCTCGCGGATCGAGCGTTTGTGCTGCGCGCGCATCGCGGCGGAGGCAGAGGCGGAGCGGATATCCTCGGCGCCGCCGTCATCGTCACGGGTCGGATCGTCTCTTTTCCCTGCCATCGCCACAATTTCCGGTTCAACTGACGCCGCCGTTTCGGGATTGCGCGGCCGGCGGCATTCGGCCAGCCTTGCCCGGACAGGTCAATCGCTTTGCACCGCGCGACGCTCCTCGCAGAGGCCCGCCCCATGACATCCCGCCTGCCGATCCCCGTCGTTTCCGCCCTGCTGGGTGCCCTTGCCGGCGCCCTGCTGCTGCTCGCCCCGGCCGCCGCGGAGGCAAAGCGGGACAGGCTGACCATCGGCATCACGCAATTCCCGTCGAGCTTCCACCCCCTGATCGATTCGATGCTGGCCAAGAGCTACATCCTCGGCATGACGCGGCGGAGCATCACCGCCTACGACCAGTCCTGGAAGCTGGTCTGCATGCTGTGCGTCAAGCTGCCGACGATCGAGAACGGGCTCGCCAAGAAGGTCGATCTGCCGGACGGCAAGACCGGGATGCAGCTGACCGTCACCCTGCACCCCAAGGCCACCTGGGGCGACGGCACGCCAGTCACGACGAAAGACGTCATCTTCACCTGGAAGGTCGGCAAGCATCCGCTCAGCGGCGTCGGCAATGCCGAGAGTTTCCGGCGCATCCTCTCGGTCAAGGCCCGGGACGACAAGACCTTCGTCATGACGATCGACCGGGTCACCTTCAAGTACAACGATCTTTCGGGCTTCGATCTCTTGCCCGTGCACCTGGAGGCAGCGGCCTTCAAGGACCCGCGCGAATACCGCAACCGGACGCTTTTCGACACCGACACGACCAATCCCGGCCTCTACTTCGGCCCCTACAAGATCACAAAGGTCGTCTCCGGTTCCTATGTCGTGCTGGAGCCGAACAAGAGCTGGTACGGCAGGAAGCCGTATTTCAAGCAGCTGGTCGTCCGGATCATCACGAACACGGCCGCGATGGAGGCGACCCTCCTGGCCGGCGGCATCGATTATATCGCGGGCGAAGCGGGCATCGCGCTGGACCAGGCGCTGGGCATCGAAGCGCGGCACAAGGGGCGCTTCAACTTCCTCTACAAGGCGGGCCTCTTCTACGAGCATCTGGACGTGGATCTCGACAATCCGTTCCTGGCGGACAAACGTGTGCGCCAGGCGCTGATCTACGGCCTGCAGCGGCAGAAGATGGTCGAAGTGCTGTTCAAGGGCCGGCAAACGGTCGCCGACAGCAATGTCAGCCCGCTCGACCAGGTCCACGCGAAGAACGGCGTGCCGACCTACCGCTACGACCCCAAGAAGGCCAGGGCGCTTCTTGCCGAAGCCGGCTGGAAAAAGCAGGGCCGCTATCTCGTGAACGATAAGGGGGAGCGGCTGCGCATCCTCCTGATGACGACCGCCGGCAACCGCTCCCGCGCGCTGGTCCAGCAGATCGCGCAGAGTTATTGGCGGCGCCTCGGCATCGATGTGCGCATCAAGAACGAGCCGGCGCGGGTCTTCTTCGGCGTGACGGTGACCAAGCGGCGCTTCGAGGGGCTCGCCATGTTCGCCTGGATCAGCGCGCCGGAGGCAGTGCCGCGCTCGACCCTCTATTCGACCATGATCCCGACCGCCAAGAACAACTGGTCCGGCCAGAACTACACCGGCTACAAGAACCCTCGGGTCGACAAGCTGATCGATGCCCTCGAAGTCGAACTCGACCCCGTGAAGCGCATGGAGATGTGGCGCGAGCTGCAGGTCATCTACGCGACCGACCTGCCGGCCATTCCGCTCTTTTTCCGGGCCGACAGCTACATCATGCCGAAATGGCTGAAGGGCATCCGTCCGACCGGCCATCTCGTGCCCTCGACCTATTGGGTAGAGGACTGGACCGCGACCGAATAGCAGCGCACTATCGGCCGCGTACGGGGTATTCCGCTTAGGGGGAGCATGGGCCGCTACGTCCTGCAAAGGCTGTTCGAGTCGGTCATCGTCCTGCTCGTCATGTCCTTCGTCGTCTACGGGCTGATCGGGCTGATGCCCGGCGATCCGATCGACGTCATGATCAACAGCGATCCGAACCTGACCCCGGCCGACGCCGCCCGGCTCAAGGCGCTCTACGGCTTGGACAAGCCGATCTGGGAACGCTACGTGAATTGGCTGTCCGCCGCGGTTTCGGGCGATTTCGGCTATTCACGCGTCTTCTCCCGCCCGGTGATCGAGGTGATGATGCCGCACCTCTGGCGCACCATCATCCTCATGGGCGTGAGTTTCGTCCTGGCGACCGCCATTGCCATCCCGCTTGGCGTCTTCGCCGCGGCCCGGCCCTATACTGTCCGCGACTACACGATCAATCTTCTGAGCTTCGCGGGAAAATCGGTGCCGCCCTTCTGGCTTGCGCTGATGCTGATCCTCCTGTTCGCCGTGCAATTGCGCTGGCTCCCGGCGGGCGGGTTCGAGACGGCGGGCACCGACAGCCTGTGGGACAAGGCGCGCCACATGGTCTTGCCCGTCCTCACCCTGACCCTCCTCAACATCGCGACCGTCGCCCGGCTGATGCGGGCGGAGATGATGGGGGTGCTGCGCCAGGACTTCATCCGGACCGCCAGGGCCAAGGGCTTGAGCCAGCGCGGCGTGCTCAACCGACACGCGCTGCGCAACGCGCTCATCCCGGTCGTGACCATCATCGCGCTGGAGTTCGGCGCCCTCTTCTCCGGAGCGCTCATAACAGAGACGGTCTTCTCCTACCCCGGGATGGGCAAGCTGATCTATGACGCGATCATCGGCAACGACTTCAACCTTGCCCTGATCGGCCTCCTGTTCGCGACCCTCATCACCCTGATCGCAAATCTCGGCGCGGACCTGACCTATGCGGGGCTCGATCCGAGGATCTCCTACAAATGAGCGGCAAGGTCCCATCGACCGGAGGGAGATCATGAGCGGGCTGGGCGGCGGCCCCGGCGACGGCGCTACAGCGGAGCTGGCGGCAGCGGCGGACCGGCCGACCCGGCCGCCCGGCGGACGCGGGCGGCGCTTCAAACGCTTCCTGCGTCATCGGCTCGCGGTGGTCAGCGCCGTTGTCCTGGCGCTCCTGGTCCTGGGATCGGTCGGCGCGCCGGTCGTGGAATGGATCCTCGACACCGACCCGGACGAGGCCAACCTCGACCTGATCCTCCAGGGCCCGAGCCTCGACCATCCGCTCGGTACCGACGAACTGGGGCGGGACGTCCTCCTCCGGCTTCTCTACGGCGGGCAGGTCTCGCTCTTCGTCGGACTGATCGCGGCGCTGGCCGCGGCGATCATCGGCACGATCGTCGGCCTTTTCGCCGGCTTTTACGGCGGCCGGGTCGATTCGATCCTGATGCGGGTCACCGACTTCATCATCGCTCTGCCGGTCCTGCCCCTCCTGATCGTCCTCGCCGCGGTCGACCTGTCCAAGGTCGGGCTGCCCCAGGCGCTGACGGAATCCGAGGACATCAGCCTCTACCGCATCGTCTTCATCATTTCGCTGGTCAGCTGGACGGGTGTCGCGCGGCTGGTACGGGGCGCGACCCTGTCGATGAAGGAGCGGGACTTCGTCCGCGCCGCCCGCGCCCTGGGCGGTAGCAACCGGCGGGTCATGTTCGTCCACATCCTGCCGAACGTCGTCTCCCCCATCGTCGTCGCGACGACGATGTCGGTCGGCGGCATCATCCTGTTCGAGAGTGTCCTGAGCTTCCTTGGCCTCGGCATCCAGCCGCCGGTCGCGAGCTGGGGCAACATGCTGACCAACGCCCAGGAACTGATCACGACGGCGCCCCAGATGGTCGTGTATCCCGGCGTGATGATTTTCCTGACCGTGATCGCCTTCAACTTCCTGGGCGACGGCCTGCAGGACGCGCTGGACCCGCGGGCCCTGAACGACTGAGGCACGGCGGCTGGTCCCCTCCCCCGTAAAGGGGAGAGAGAAAGAGAGAGAACGCCGGCAACCCGCGCCTCAATCCTTCGGCAGCGCCGTCTCCACCAGGGTCGCCCAGTAGGACGCGCCAAGGGGCAGGACCTCGTCGTTGAAGTCGTAATGGGGATTGTGGAGGAGACAGCCGCCCGCCGTCTCGCCATTGCCGACCCAGATATAGGCGCCCGGCTTCTTCTGCAGCATGTAGGCGAAATCCTCCGCGCCCATCGACGGGACGGGGTCGTGGCGCACCTTGTTGGCGCCGACCACCTTGCCGGCGACCTCCGCCGCGAGTTCCGTCTCCTGGA
>CAYGKX010000031.1:0-2708 GCA_964350225.1 uncultured Rhodospirillaceae bacterium
GGCCTTCGCGGCCGGCGCCGACATCAAGGAGATGCAGGAAAAGGACTTCCAGACCGTCTATCTCGAGGACTTCATCACCAACGGGTGGGAACATGTGACGACGATCCGCAAACCGGTCATCGCCGCCGTCGCCGGCTATGCCCTGGGCGGCGGATGCGAAATGGCGATGATGTGCGACTTCATCATCGCGGCGGACAACGCCAAGTTCGGCCAGCCGGAGATCAATCTGGGAATCATTCCGGGCGCGGGCGGCACCCAGCGCCTGACACGGTTCGTCGGCAAGTCGAAGGCGATGGAGATGTGCCTCACCGGACGCATGATGGATGCCGAGGAGGCGGAACGCGCCGGCCTCGTCAGCCGCATCGTCGAAGCCGACAAGCTCCTCGACGACGCGATGAAGACGGCTGAGACCATCGCCACCTTGTCGCGCCCGGCGGTCTACATGGCCAAGGAAAGCGTCAATCGCGCCTACGAGACGACCCTGCGCGAAGGCGTGCTGTTCGAGCGGCGGACCTTCCATTCGGCCTTTGCGCTGGAGGACCGGACCGAAGGAATGGCCGCCTTTGTCGAGAAGCGGGAGCCACGCTTCCGGAACCGGTGACGAACAGCCGGGAAACGCCGCGCCGGCCTTGACAGAGCGCGCGCGTCCGCCCACTTGACGGGACGTGCGCGCACGACTATAAGCCGCCGCTTACGCATTCCAGACACTGAAACGCAGGAAAACCATGGCCCATCACGCATCGGCCAAAAAGCGCATTCGTCGCAACGCCCGTATGGAAACCGTCAACGGCGCCCGACGCAGCCGCATCCGGACCTACGTCAAGAAGGTCGAAGCGGCGCTGAATGCCGGCGACAAGGACGCGGCGGCCGCGGCCCTGAAGGCGGCACAGCCGGAGCTGCACCGCGGTGTGAACAAGGGCGTGCTCCACCGGAACACCGCCTCGCGCAAGATTTCGCGCCTGAACGCCCGGCTCAAAGCGCTTTAGAGCCCGACCGACATCTTCGTCGAAGAACGCCCCGGCCCCGCGGCCGGGGCGTTTTCTTTTCCGCGGACCTGCGCAGGCGTTCCTGTGCGCGGGACGGTTCCTGTGCGGGCGGGGCGGATATTCGAGAAACTTCGGAACTCGCCGGACCTGGCCCCGTTAACCCGATGAACGCGATCGACGCACCATAGCGCGCGCCAGACGCCGACGACCCATCCTGCATGACTGTCGTCGTCAACGACCCGTTTTCGAGTGAACGGGCGTACCGGACCCGCTGTGCGATCGCCAAGCAACTCGGGACGAAACCGAAAGGAGTCTTATGATGAAGATGCGCAACACCCTTTTTGTCGGCGCCGCCGCCGCCGCGGCGATGTTCTCGTCGAGCGCGCTCGCGACCACCTGTGGCGACCTCGCCGCGAAGTACGCCAGCGAAAATGCCAAGAGCCCGGTCGTCTACCGGTCCATTCTCCAGGGCAAGCGCGGCGCGATCTACCGTGACATGTCGACCAAGGCCCGGGCGCTCGACGAGAAGGGCGACACCAAGGGCTGTGTCTCGACTGTCGAGAAGATGCAGTCGATGATCAAGGCCCAGGTCGAGAAGGACAAGGCCATCAACGACGGCGCCTGGGCCAATGCTGCCAAGAACCGGATCGGCAACGGCGTGTCCGTCTCGCAGTTCAAGCAGAGCGACCTGTCCAAGGACAAGTTCGTCGGCCAGACGGCCTATGATGCGGAGGGTCAGCCCATCGGAATGGTCGACCATTATGTCGTGGTGGGCGAGGACCGTTACCTCCTGATCTCGCCGACGCGGTTCATGGGCGGCACGGACAATTATCACGTCGTTCCCGTGACGACCGTCCGCATCGTCAAGGACGAAGGTGCGGTCATTGTCCCCATGAACGCGGCAATGTTCAGCAAGACGGAAACCGTCGAGTCGCCGGACTATCTGGGTTCGCGCGACGGCGCGGCCTGGCTGAACCGCAATAACGATTTCTACAAGAGCAACTCGGCCTTCGGTCAGTAATCGCTCTTGGTGCGATCCTGGGCCTGCCGGCTACCGCCGGCGGGCCCTTTCTTTTTGCGGCCCCGTGCTGTGGAGGATTACACCGACCCGTCCCTTGCCGCCCAGTCGATCAGGCGCCGAAGGAAGGCCTCGCCGGCCTCGAACTGCTCGACCGAAATATACTCGTCGGGCTTGTGCGCCTGGTCGATCGAGCCGGGCCCGCACAAGACGGCAGACATACCGGACTGCTGGAAAAGGCCGGCCTCGGACGCGAAGGAAACCGTCGTCGTCGAGTTCCGTCCCGTCAACCGCTTGACCAGCGCCTCGGCGAGCGGCTCGCTTTCCGGTTCGAGGGGCGGAGCCTGGGCCTGGAGGACCGTGTCGATGGCGGCGTCCGGATGCACGGCCCGCATCTCGGGGAGAAGAACATCCTGGACGAAGGCATCCATCTCCGCCAGGACCGCCGCCGGATCGACACCGGGCACCGGACGGAATTCCCATTCGAAACGGCAATGTCGCGGAACGATGTTGATGGCCGACCCACCCTCTATCCGGCCGATATTGAATGTGGTGAAAGGCGGATCGAAACGCTCGTTCACCGGCGCCGTCCGGTATTTCTCGGCAAGCCCGGCGATGAAGGCCATCAGCCGGCTCGCGTAGAAGACGGCGCTGACGGCCCGGTGAGTCTGGCTGGAGTGGGCTTCGCTGCCCAGGATCGTCGT
>CAYGKX010000031.1:2718-3092 GCA_964350225.1 uncultured Rhodospirillaceae bacterium
CGCGGCCAATCTCCACCACGAGGTTCATCAGTTTCAAGGCTTCCATCACCGCGGAAACGCCGGCGTCGGGCAGGCTGGAATGCGCTTCCCGGCCGGTCACCTCGACATGGAACGAACGTACGCCTTTATGCGCCGACACCACTTTCATGCTGGTCGGCTCCCCGATGATGGCGAGCCGTGGCTGGGGCAGTTCCGCGCCGATCTTCTTGAGGAGATGCGGGACGCCGATGCAGCCGACTTCCTCGTCGAAGGAAAAGGCGAGATGGATCGGCACCTTGGTCGGGGCCGCGAGGATGTCGGGCACCAGGGAAAGCGCGATGGCGATGAAACCCTTCATGTCCGACGTGCCGCGGCCGTAGAGCCGGCCGTCGCGT
>CAYGKX010000031.1:3102-17257 GCA_964350225.1 uncultured Rhodospirillaceae bacterium
GCGCCGAGACGCCTCCACCAGCGCCCAGATGGCCAGCGCGTCAAAGCCCTTCATGTCGCAGGTGCCGCGCCCGTAATAGCGTCCGTCTCGCTCCACCACCTCGAACGGATCGCCGTCCCAGGCCTGTCCGGCGACCGGCACCACGTCGGTATGGCACGAGAGGACCAGTCCGCCGTCGGCGCGACCTCCTTCCCCGGTCACCGTCGCGAAGAGGTTCGCCTTGGTCCCCTCCTCGTTTGGGGCAAGCGTACTGCCGACCCCCCAACCGGCGAGGTAATCCCGTACCCATTCGATCAGCGCGAGGTTGGAATGAGCCGATACGGTGTCGAAGCCGATTAGCCGTTCCAGAATGTCGCGCGCGCCCAGGCGGTCGCCCGTCATATCAACTGCGCCAGAAGATGGGAGTGAAGAGGATGAGCACGGTGAAGATCTCCAGCCGGCCGAGGAGCATGCCAACCGACATGAGCCATTTGGCCGCATCCGGCAAGGCGGCGAAATTGCCGGCCGGCCCGATGACGGGCCCGAGGCCCGGACCGACATTGGCGATGGTGGTCGCGGCGCCCGACAGGGCCGTGATCGTATCGAGCCCAAGCGCCGCGAGGCCGAGGGCGAGCGCGGCGAAGGTCACGACGAAGAGGAAGAAGAAACCCATCACCGCCGAGGCGACCTCGTCCGACACAGGGCGACGGTTGTAATAGGGTATGAAGACGCCGTGGGGCTGCATGAGGCGCCGGACCTGCGTTCGCCCGACCGCATAGGCGATCTGGAAACGGAAGATCTTGATCCCGCATGTAGTCGACCCGGCGCAGCCGCCGATGAACATCAGGGTGAACATCATCACGACCGTAAAGCCGCCCCAGGCGTCGAAATTGTCGGACGTGTAGCCGGTGCCGGTCATCACGGATACGACGTTGAAGAAGGCGTGGGTCGCGGCGAACCCCGGTTCGAAGCCCCGGCCGAAGATCAGCCAGAGGAAGGCGGCAATGGAGGCGGTACCGATCAGGGCGAAGAACCAGTGCACCTGGCTGTCGCGCAGAAGGGGCCGCGGATTGCCACGCACCGCGTCGATATAGAAGACGAAGGGCAGGCTGCCCGCGATCATCGTGATCGTCACGATCCACAGGATCGTGTGGTCGGGAAAGGCGCCGAGGGACAGGTCCCGGGTCGAAAAGCCGCCTGTCGCGATCGCCGTCATCGCATGGCAGATCGCATCGAACAGGTTCATGCCCGCGAACTTGAGCGATATGGCGGCGACACAGGTGAACCCGACATAGATGCCACCGATGCTGGCGGCCAGTTGCGCGGCGCGGGGCAGCACCTTTTCCGGGGTATCGAAAGCCTCGACCCGGAAGAGCTGCATGCCGCCGACCTTCAGCATGGGCAGGATGGCGAGGGCGAAGACAATGATGCCGATGCCGCCGAGCCACTGCAGGATGGCGCGCCACAGAAGGATTCCCGGCGGGGCTGTGTCCAGCTTGGTAATGACGGTGGAACCGGTTGTCGTGATCCCGGAGATCGATTCGAACAGGGCGTCCGTATAGCTCATGCCCAGCTTGGAGAAGGCGAAGGGCAAGGCGCCGAAGGCGGCGACGACGACCCAGCTGAAGGTCGTGAACGCAAAGGCCTGACGCAGGTTCAGGCGCATGATCTCAGCCCGGCTGGTCAGGATCAGGGCGCCGCCGACAAAGAGGGTGATCCCCGCCGCTTCCAGGAAGGCGAGCCAGTCGGGATCGCCCCGTACACCGTCGACGATGGCGGGGATTGTCATGACCACGGCGAGACCCGTCAGCAGGATCCCGCAGATAAAGAAGACAGGTCTGAGGTCGATCACGCCGCCGCTCGCGCTGCCGTCGGCCGTGGCCGACTTACCGGGGCCGACTATAGGCGCAGGGCTGCGGCACGGCCAGACGTCAGCAAGGGCCGGCCGGCAGCTCGCGCGCGCCGGTCGCTGCTAGACAGCGCCGCCCTTGAGGCGGGACGGGTCCGAGATCATCGACAGGAATTCTCGACGCGTCGTGGGGTCGTCGCGGAAGGCGCCCAGCATGCGGGAGGTGATCATCGACGCGCCCGGCTTGTGAATCCCGCGGGTCGTCATGCACTGATGGGTCGCCTCGACGACCACGGCGACGCCGCGCGGCTGCAGGATGTTGTCGATGGCGTTGGCGATCTGCGCCGTCATCTTCTCCTGGATCTGCATGCGCTTTGAATAGGTCTCCACGAGACGGGCCAGCTTGCTGATCCCGACGACGCGGCGGCTCGGCAGGTATGCGACATGGGCGCGGCCGATAATGGGCGCAAGATGAGGGTCGCAGTGCGACTCGAACCGGATATCCCGAAGCGGGATCATTTCGTCGTAGCCGTCGGTCTCCGAGAAGGTCCGGTTCAGATAGTCCTCCGGATCCTCGTTGTAGCCGGCGAACCATTCCTGATAGGCCTTGGCGACGCGTTTCGGCGTGTCGAGAAGACCTTCTCGGTCGGGATCCTCGCCGGACCAGCGCAGGAGAACGCGAACCGCCTCCTCCGCCTCTTCGCGGGTCGGTTTCGGCACGCCCGAGGCGTTCACTTCCATCGGGACGGGCTTGGTGACTGACACGGTCGCTCCTTCGATTGCGGGTCTTCTCATACGGGACGGCACGCAGGCGCCCGGGTTCCCTGGAATCACGCTCAGTGATACGCGTGACTAGTGAATTTGGGTCACGGCATCCGGGGTGTCGAGGGAAAAAAGTGGAATGCGGACGTCGAAGCGGCGGCCGTCGCGGCCCGCCATCTCGTAGCTTCCGACCATGAATCCGGAGGGCGTCGAGAGGGGGCAGTTGCTCGTATATTCGTAGCTTTCGCCCGGGTTCAGTACCGGCTGCTCGCCGACGACGCCGGGGCCGTGCACTTCTTCCTTCCGGCCCATACCGTCGGTGATGACCCAGTGGCGATTCAGCAGTTGGACCGTCTCGTCCCCCGCATTCTCGATCTTGATCATATAGGCCCAGACGAAGCGCGCCTGGTCGGGCGCCGAATGTTCCTTCAAATAGACCGGCTTGACGGTGACGGTGATCGCGTCCGTGGTTTCGGAAAACATGATGCCGAGGGCTCGCAGGAAAAGTTCACAATATGATACGGCGGCGAAAGTCTAGGCAGCGCGGCGGCAATGTCCAGACGTTTGGTTGGAATTGGTCCGGTTCTTTTGCCGCGCCCCGATAACTGCCCGTTTGCCGGCACGGGCAAGGCGGCCGCGCAACCACGAGGGACATCGGCCGAGCGCCCATGAGGGACATTCGCGCAAGGGGCGAGCCGGCCGGCCATCCAGGGTTTCGAACGCGCCGTCCGGAGCCGGCTTCCCGGCCCGGCGGAAACCTATCGGATGACGATCTCCGTCCGCCGGTTCTCCTGGTTCCGCACCCCGTCGGCCGTCGGCACGCGGGGCTGGGATTCGCCGAGATAGAGCGTGCGGATCCGGTCGCCACGGACGCCGAGCCGGCGCAAGGCGCGGGCGACCACCTCCGCCCGGCGGAAGGAGAGCCGCATGTTATAGGCCTCGGACCCCGCCCGGTCCGTATGGCCGACGACGGAGACGGTCTGGGCGTTCTTCTCGATCGCCGCCTTGGCCGCGGCCTCGATCTTGCTGCGCTCGCTCGCCCGGATATTCGACCGGTCGAAGTTGAAATAGACGATGAAAGTCTGCGCCGACGTCGCGACCGCGCCCTCCAGCTGGCGCATATAGTCGAGAAACTCGGTCCGGCATTTCTGGACATGTGCCTGGTCGTTGCGTTCCGACGTGCGTTCGACCCAGCAATCGAACCTGACCTGCGCCAGGGCGGCGATGCGCGCCTTGGGCGACGTCCGATGGCGCTCCAGCGCGTCGATCAATCGGCCGCGCCAGTTGACGAAGGTCGGCACCTCGGTGTCCGCCAGCAGGTTCCAGCGGGCGAGCACCTCCGGCCGCACCTCGTCGACCTTCTCCGCCTTCGCCGCCTGGAGGCCCTTACGGGCGAAATGGCGGGAATCGATGTAATCGCGCTGGTCCTTGGATTCGAAATCGGCATAGGCGAGATATTCACGGGCAAGCGTCTTGTTGAAGACGGTCGCCGTGCGCACGGGCATGACGGCGTCCTCGACGCTCCCCAGCGCCTGGACGAACAGGAGCTGGCATTCGATCGTCGCCTCGCTGGTATAGCGGGCGCCGGCGCGGGTGACCCAGCAGTCGTACTTGGCCTGCGCCTTGGCGGCGAGCGCGGGAACCTTGGTGCGGGCACCGGCCTCCAGCGCGCGCATCAGACGGGTGCGCCCCTCGTCGAGGGCAACCCGGATCGGGCCCTTCAGATCGTATCGCTTGGCCTCGTCCGGCAGGGCCGCCTTGCCTTCCTCGAGCGCCTTGATCTTCTGCTGATAGCGCCGCCGGGGAAAATGACCATCGTATTTCTCGATCTCTTCCCGGATGAGCAGCTTGTATTCCTCGACGAGCGCCTTCGAGAAGGTCGTTACGCCGGCTTCGTCGTTGGTGGTGCGCACGACCGTGCCGGAGCGCGTGTCACCGGACGGCGTGTCGTTGGAGGACTGCGCCGCCGCCGGCTGTGACCCGCCCCCCCAGGCAGCGGCCAGAACGACGGCCCCGATCGTCGCGGCAAGGCCACCTCGCCGTCGCACCCGGCGCGGCGCTTTCTGTTGCGGCTTTTCCGGGCCGTCCTGCCCCTTCGTCCAACCCAACTCCGCCGATGCGATCATTGTCTTCGTCCCTGACCCCGTTTTTCTCGCCCCGATCCACACCGTCCCGGCGCCGTCCGATCCGACCCCGACACGCCCCGTGCTGCGATCGTGCCGCGCCACTTGCCGATAGATAACGGCCGTCGCCGGCGATCCGGGGGCGCGTCCTCTCTCCCGTCGGACGCCACCTGAACCCCGCCGAGGAGGTGCCCGCCACCGGCACACACCGCCACGTTCGGAAGGACCAGTCGTTAACCAATTGCTTCGCGAACCACCCGATCCAACTCCCCGCCATCTCTTCCAAAATTCCGCCGTCTAGTCGGCGGCGTTAAGGATAATAGAAGAGCAGTAGCGTTCGAGCATTGGCAGGCAAATATCCGCTAATAATCGATTAACGCGAGGCCAATGTAAGTGAATTCCGCCGTCTTTGCATCTACTTTTTAAGCAGCCGCAAGGGCTTGAGCCAGATCATCGTTAACGTCGGCGACATCTTCGAGACCGACCGACAGACGCACGAAACCGTCCGTAATGCCCAGCTTTTGCCGCTCTTCAGGCGGAATACGCTGGTGGGTGGTTGTCGCGGGGTGGGTAATGAGGCTCTTGCTGTCGCCCAGGTTGTTGGAGATATCGACCAGGGCGAGAGCGTTAACGAAGTTGAAGGCCGCTTCCTTGCCGCCGGCGATCTCGAAAGCGACGACCGAACCGCCGCCCGACATCTGGCGCTGGGCCAGATCATATTGTGGATGGCTCGGCAGGTCGGGATGCAACACGCGCGTCACCCTGGGCTGGTCCTGAAGGAAGGCGGCGACCGCGCGGGCATTCTCGACATGGCGCGCCACACGGATATCCAGCGTCTCCAGCCCCTTCAGGAAGTTCCAGGCGTTGAAGGGGCTCATCGCCGGGCCGGTGTGGCGCAGGTAGGTCATGAGCGGCCCGTCGCAGAATTCCCGGCTGCCGAGGACGACACCGCCGAGGCAGCGGCCCTGGCCGTCGATGTGTTTGGTGGCGGAATAGACGACGATGTCGGCGCCGAGCTCCAGCGGCCGCTGGAGGATGGGGGTCGCGAAGACGTTGTCGACGATGACCCTGGCGCCCGCCGCATGGGCCATCTCCGACACCGCCGCGAGGTCGATGATCTCCAGCGCCGGGTTCGAGGGCGTCTCCAGGAAGACGCAGGCGGCGGGGCGGGACAGCGCCGCCTCCCAGGCCGCAAGGTCGGTGCCGTCGACGAATTCCGTCTCGATGCCCCAGCGCGGCAGAAGCTCCCCGATGATGAAATAGATCGAGCCGAAGAGCGCGCGGGAGGCGACGACCCGGTCGCCCGCCTGAAGCTGCGACATGAGCGAGGCGAAGACGGCGGCCTGGCCGGTCGCGGTCGACTTCACGCCCTCCGCCCCCTCGAGGAGCCGCACCCGTTCCTCGAACATCATCACGGTCGGGTTGGCGTAGCGGGAGTAGATGAAGCGGTCGTTCTCGCCCTTGAAGGCGGCCTCGGCATCCTCCGCCCGGTCGTAGACATAGCCGGAAGTCAGGAACATCGCCTCGCTGGTCTCGCCGAAATCGGTGCGGCGGGTGCCGCCGCGGACGAGGCGGGTCTGCGGCCGCCAGCTCTCCGGTGTCGTCGCGGCGGTCGTGCCGAAGCTGCGGGCGGCCTTGGCACCGCGCGTGCCCCCGTCGCGTTTGCTGGGGTCCTTCGGTAGTTCGTTCATCGGGCTGCTCCCGTTTCCCTTTCCGGGGCGCGGCCCCCGCCCTCCGGAGGTCGGCGCCACCTGTCGCCTGGACACAAAAAAACCCGACCGGCCGCGATGTCGTCGATGCGCAAACGATCGTGCGCGAAAAGCGGCTTGTCGGGTATGCGTCCCGCGTGAAAACGGGTCGTTGCCTCTTTAGCCGCTTGTTTTACGTGGCCGCAATCCGGTCGACAAATCGCCACGAACCCTTTGGACATACGGGCTTCCCGCAAACCTGTCAAGCGAGCCAATAGGTCGATAGGTGAAGGCGCCATCGATCCGTGCGCCAAAAGGCAGGCAGACGACAGTATGCTTGTCCGGACGCCGGCGGAGACCACATGAGACCCAGGAGCCCGGAGGATGGCAGGAACCCGGATGATGGAACCGACCGCCGACACGACAGCCTGCGAGGTCACGGCCTTCTACAATGGCGCCTGCCCGGTCTGCGGGCGGGAGATCCGCAGCTACGCCCGCTATGCCGACCGCGAGAAGCTGCCGATGGGTTGGGTCGACATCGACGCGGAGCCCGATGCGCTCGCCGCCCGCGGCCTGACGGCCGACGACGTGAAGCGGCGCATGCATGCGGTCGACGCCGACGGCAACCTGTATCGAAGCATCGACGCCTTCCTTCTGATGTGGCGCACGATGCCGCGATACCGCTGGCTGGCCCGGATCGTTGGGCTGCCGGGGATCAAGCAGATCTGCTGGGCCGGCTACGAGGGCGTGCTCGCGCCGATTATCTACAGCTGGGACAAGCGGCGGATGCGGCGGCGGGCGGCACGTTAGACAATCGGTGCGTCATCGCATCCTTCGACAGGCTCAGGATGAGGGGAGCGTGTTGGATGAGGCGCGCTCATCAAGTTGATTGGCTTGCCAAAAAAGAACACCCCTCATCCTGAGCCTCCTCATGGTGAGCCTGTCGAACCACGAAGGATCGGAAGACGCGCTCCGCTGGAAGCGCCCGCCCCCTCACTCCAGGATGAAATGCGGAATGAACCTCGCGTCGTCCGTGGTCACGTCGCTCCGGTCTTCCCGCACGCACATGCCCGCCGCCGCGCTCGCCACGAGCCAGACGCCGCACATCGGGCGGCCGCCGTCGAAGTCCGGCAGCGGGTGGTAGGCCTGGAGGATGTATCCCTCCTCGCCGTAGGGCCCGGGCTCCGCCGCGACCTCTCCCGCTGCGCCGACGATCTCGATGTTCCAGCCCTCGCGCGAGAAGATCGGCTTCCGGACATGGGGGCGGTCGAAGTCCGCCGCCGCCGGGTCGTCCTCGAAGACCGCCGGCAGCAGGTTCGGGTGGCCGGGGAAGCGTTCCCAGAGTAGCGGCAGCAGCCCCTTGTTCGACAGGACGCTCTTCCAGGCCGGCTCGATGAAGGTGCAGTTCGACCCTGGGATATTCTCCGCGAAGGGTTCGCGGAGGAGCCATTCCCAGGGATAGAGCTTGAAGAGCGTCGCGATGGCGCGGTCGTCGGCGTCGGTGAACCAGCCCGCATCGCTCAGCCCGATCTCCTCGATGAAGAGGCGCTTCGTCGCGAGGTCGGCCTGGCGCGCGCAATCCTCCAGATACTCGATCGTCCCGGCATCCTCGTCGCTGTCCCGGGCGCAGGTGAGATGCAGGGTCCCCCCGATGTCGAAGCGGCCGAAGGCATCGACCAGCTTCTCGTGCAGGGAGTTGAACTGGTCCGCCCCGTCCGGGACGATCCCGCGCTCCACCGCCTGTTCCAGCCAGACCCACTGGAAGATCGCCGTCTCGTAGAGGGAGGTAGGCGTGTCGGCGTTATATTCATAGAGCTTGGCCGGCCCTGAGCCGTCATAGGCGAAGTCCATGCGGCCGTAGAGGTTCTTCTCCCGCGACCGCCAGCTGTCGGCGACATAGTCCCAGTAGGCCTCCGGAATTCGTAGCCGGGCGAGCTCGCGCTCGTCGGCGCAGGCCGCCTCGACCACCTCGAAACACATTTCCTCCAGCGCCTCGGCCGGGTCTTCCAGGTCGTCCTCGATTTCCGCCAGGGTGAAGCGATAGCACGCGCTTTCGTCCCAATAGGCATCGTCTTCCGGGGAGTGGAAGGAGAAGCCATGGGCCTCCGCCGTCTCGCGCCAGTCGGCGCGGGGCGTCACCGCGATCCGCTCCATCGGGGATCAGCCGCCGTAGCTGCGGTAGCCCCCAGACCGACGCGATCCGGTGCTGCCGCTGCGCGACGCCCCGTAGGTGCGCCCCCCGGCGCCAAAGCCGCCCCGGCGGACGGTGAAGAGCTTCGACGTTGGCGGCTTGGTCGCGGCCGCCGGCACCTTGACCCGCCCGGTCTTGCCGGGGATCGGCCGGTTGTCGGCGGTGCGGAAGCGGCCCGGGTCGTTCTTGGAGCGATACAGCGGCTGGGTCGCCCCGAAGCCGCCGCCCCGGCCCATCATGTAGCCGACCAGAAGCGGCATCCAGACGGAGCCCCCGGTCGATGTGCGGTAGGGCGCGTTCTCGCACTTCCCGGCGCCGAAGTCGGCCTCGCAATCGGCGACCGAGCGGTATTTCGGCGCGACCTTGGGATGGTCGGCCTTGGCCTTGGCCGCTGCCTGCTCGCACAGCGACTTCGAATAGACGCCGCTGTCGATACATTGCTGGACCGTCTTGAAGACGCCCACTTCCTTGTCGGCCTCGCCGCAGGCGGTCAGCGCGAGCGCGCTCGCCCCCATGGTCATGAGCTTGATGGACTTGGACCGTTTCACCGTTACCCCTCGATCAGCAGGTGCCTGCGTTCCCTGAAATCGTGATTAAACGGGAATGAAGGCCAAGTTGGGGCGCGGTGCAAGCTATTCCGCAGGGGCCGGCGCAATCGGCGGTGGCGCGGCCTCCTTCTTCGGACCGAACCGGATGTGGTGCAGCCGGTCGAGATAGATGTAGATGACCGGCGTCAGGTAGAGGGTCAGGACCTGCGAAACGAGGAGGCCGCCGACGACCGCGAGGCCAAGCGGCTGGCGCGCCTCCCCGCCCATGCCGAAGTCGATTGCGATGGGCAGCGCGCCGACGAGGGCCGCCATCGTCGTCATCATGATCGGGCGGAAGCGGATCAGGGCCGCCTCGAAGATCGCATCGCGCGGCGCCATCCCGTCGCCCCGCTGCCGGGACAGCGCGAAGTCGATCATCATGATCGCGTTCTTCTTCACGATGCCGACCAGGAGGATCACGCCGACGAAGGCATAGAGGCTGAGCGGCACGTTGAAGACCATGAGGGTCAGGAGCGCGCCGAAACCCGCGGCCGGCAGGCCCGACAGAATGGTCAGCGGGTGGATGAAGCTTTCATAGAGGATGCCGAGGACGAGATAGACGACGAGCACCGCCATCAGGAGGAGGATGCCCAGATTGTCAAACGACCGGCCGAACGCCTCGGCGAGGCCCTGGAAGCTGGTCGTCACGGTCGCGGGCACCTGAAGCTCACGCTCCACCGCGCGCACCCGCTGGATCGCCGTCCCGAGGGAGAGGCCCGGTGCGAGATTGAAGGACACGGTGACGGAAGGGAGCTGGCCCTTGTGGTTCACCGTCAGGGGGCCGACGCCGGTCTTGAGGTTGGTCACGGCCGTCAGTGGCACCAGCGCCCCGGTCGATGCGCGCAGATACAGGCGGGCGAGCGCGGCCATGTCGGTCCGGTAGGCCGGCTCGACCTCCAGGATGATCTTGTACTGGTTGGTTGAGGTGTAGATGGTCGAGACCTGGCGCGAGCCGAAGGCGCTGGCCAGCGCGATCTCCACCTGTTCCGGCGTGATGCCGAGGGACGCCGCCCGGTCGCGGTCGATCTCGACCACCGCCGTCGGGCTGGCCAGGTCCATATCGCTGGTCACATCCTGCAGGCCGGGGATGCGGCGGAGCGCCTGTTCCATCGCGCCGGCCGTCCGGTAGAGCTCGTCCAGGTCGAGGCCTTCCAGCGTATACTGGAAATTGCCCTTTGTCGCATATGCACCCAGACGGATCGACGGCGGGTTCTGCAGGAAGACGCGGATGCCCGGCACCTGGCCGGTCGCCCGGCGAAGCTGCTGGATCACCTGGTCGACATGGGCGCCGCCCGGCCTCTGGTCACGGGGCTTGATGCGGATGAAGATGGTCCCGGAGTTCGAGGTCGAGCGCGGCCCGCCGGCACCGACAGACGACATGACCGCCGCGACGTTCGGGTTCTTCGACACCACGTCCGTGACCCGCTGCTGAAGGCGCATCATGGCCTCGAAGGAAGCGTCCTGCCCGCCCTGGGTGAAGGCGACGATGCGGCCGGTATCCTCGCTGGGGATGAAGTCTTTCGGGATGACGACGAAGAGATAGGCCGACCCCGCGACCGTGAAGAGGAAGCCCGCGACGACGATGCCGCCATGGTTCAGGCACCAGCGGAGGGTGACCCGGTAGGCCGCCAGCATTCCGTCGAACATCCGCTCGACGCCGCGATAGACCAAGCCGTGGCGGCGGTCGTGCTCCGGCTTGAGAAAGCGGCTGCACATCATCGGCGTCAGGGTCAGCGACACGATGCCGGAGACGACGATGGCGATGCCGATGGTGAGCGCGAATTCGTTCAGGAGCCGGCCGACCACCCCGCCCATGAACATGACCGGGATGAAGACGGCAACGAGGGACACCGTCATCGAGATGATCGTGAAGGATATCTCCCGCGAGCCCTTGAGCGCCGCCTGCATCGGCGACATGCCCTTCTCCACGTGCCGGACGATGTTCTCCAGCATGACGATCGCGTCGTCGACGACGAAACCCACGGCGAGGGTCAGCGCCATCAGCGACATGTTGTCGAGGCTGAAGTCCATCAGATACATGGCCGCGAAGGTGCCGACGACGGCGAGCGGCAGGGTGACGGAGGGAATGATCGTCGCCGAGAGGCGGCGGAGGAACAGGAAGATCACCAGCACGACCAGGACGGCCGCGACGACAAGCGTGAACTGGACGTCGAAGATCGAATGGCGGATCGATTCCGTCCGGTCGTAGATCGTGTTGAAGGTGACGGAGGCCGGCAGCTGGCGCTTGATCCGCTCGATCGCGACCTTGATGTCGTCGACGACCTGCACCGTGTTGGTGCCGGGCTGGCGCTGAATGGCGAGGATGATCGCCCGCCGGCCGTTATACCAGCTCGCGACCCGGTCGTTCTCCACTCCCGCCACCACCCGGGCGACATCCCGCAGCAGGACGGGCGCACCGTTCCGGTAGGCGACGATCTGCCGGCCGAAGGCACCCAGGTCGGACATGGGCGCCGTCGTCTTGATTGTCATCGACTTGTGGGGGCCGTCGAGGGTGCCGGTCGGCAGGTTCGTGTTGGCGCTGCCGATCGCGCGGTCCAGCTCGTCGATGCCGATGCCCCGGAGCGCGAGCGCATCCGGATTCACCTGGATGCGCATGGCGTATTTCTGCGTGCCGAAGATCAGCACCTGGGCGACGCCGTTGACGGTCGACAGATTCTGCCCGAAGACGGTCTGGGCATATTCGTCGACCTTCGACAGGGGCAGGGTCGACGAGCTCATGGCGAGATAGAGGATCGGCTGGTCGGCCGGGTTGACCTTGCGATAGGTCGGCGGCGACGGCAGGGTCGAGGGCAGGTTCCGGCCGGCCGCCGCGATCGCCGCCTGGATGTCCTGGGCCGCCGCGTCGATGTTCCGGTCGAGCGAGAACTGCACTGTGATGTTGGTCAGGCCGAGCGCCGACGAGGAGTTCATCGCCGAAATCCCGGCGATCGTCGAGAATTGAGATTCGAGCGGCTTCGCGACGGTTGAGGCCATCGTCTCCGGACTCGCTCCGGGCAGGGCCGCCGTCACGAGGATCGTCGGAAAGTCGACATTCGGCAACTCGCTGATCGCGAGGTTCCGGTAGGCGACGGAGCCGAACAGGAGGATCGCCAGCATGACCAGGGTGGTCATCACCGGGCGGCGGATGCAGAGTTCGGGGAGCGTCATGGCGGCGGGGCCTGGCTCAATATGTCGGGGTCAAACGGGTGCGGTCAGTGGCCGGTGGCCGGGCGCGGCGACCGCCGAGCCGGGCCTTCCGTTCCGGGGCCGCCGGATCCGGGGCGCCCGGCCGGCCGGGGAGAGACGCGCGCGCCGGGGAAGAGGCGCAACTGTCCCTCCTTCACAACCATCTCGCCCGGCTTCAGGCCGGCCTGGATGACCGTCAGGTCGTTCGCCGTCGGCCCGACCGTCACCCGGCGCAGCTCCGCCGTCCTGTCGGCCTTCACGACGAAGACATAGCGCCCGCGCGGGCCGATCTGAACGGCCTCGGCCGGTACGACCACGACGTTGGAGAGGTTCTGCAGGGTCAGGGACACCCGGACGAACTGCCCCGGCGCGAGCCCGCCGTCGGCATTCGGCACGGTTGCCTTCAGCTGGAAGGTGCCGGTCGGCGCATCCATGGCATTGTTGATGAAGCTGAGCGGCCCGCGCGTCCGGACCCGCGTGTCCTGCGCGAGGCGGATCTCGGCCATGAGGGGACCGAGGGCACCCTGGCGGGCGAGGCGGCGGCGCACCTCGTCGTAATGCCGCTCCGGCACGAAGAAGGAGACATGGATCGGCGCCACCTGGTTGATGACGACCAGGGCGGCCGTGTCGTTCGCCTTGACGAGGTTGCCCGGGCTGATGAGGAAGCTGCCGGTCTGTCCGTCGATGGGCGAGCGGATCTCGGTATATCCGATCTGCAGCTTGATATAATCGATGTTGGCGATGGCGGCCTTGATCATCGCCTTCAGCGCGTCGACGTTCGCCCGCACCTCGTCGAGCTTCTGCTTGGCGACGATGTTCTTGTTGGCGAGATCCGCGGTGCGTGACAGGTCCGCCCGGGCCCGGACCAGAAGCGCCTCGTCGCGGGCCAGGGTCGCTTCCGCCTGGCGAAGCTGCGCCTGAAGCGGGCGGGGGTCGATGGAGAAGAGGAGGTCGCCCTTCCTCACCATCTGCCCTTCCTTGAAATGCGCCGCCATGACCTGGCCGTCGATGCGCGATTTGATCGCGACCGTGGCGACCGGCGTGACCGAGCCGACGACCGACAGGGACACCGGAACGGTGCCGAGGCGGGCAGGGATCGCGATGACGGGCGCGGGCGGCACGATGCGTCGTGCCACCGGCTTGCTGCTCCCGAGTTGTATCAGGTAGTAGCCGCCCGCTGCGAAGACCGCCAGCGCGATCGTCCAGGGGACCAGAGCTTTGAGCGACCGCACGGGCCGGACCCCAAAAAGTGTCTCGCCACCGTTGGCGTTAAATCGCTAATGCGCCCGAAACGCGATTTCGTCAATCGGATTCAGGGGCTTGCGCGGCGGCTTCACGCAATTGTGCGTCGCGGCATGGTTGGGCCGGCCGGAAGTCTAGTCGAAGTCCTCAGCCAGCGCCGCACGCACCTTTTCCGGCACGACTGCCATATGGGCGTAATTTTCGTGATTGATGCCCAGAATGACCTGCGCGCCCGGCGTCCGGAACTTCTCGATCTGCGCATCGGTGAAGGGGAAATGGACGAACTGGACCGACGAAGCCTTGCCGTCGGCGGTCGTCCGGTCGACGTCGGCCTCCGGTATCGCCTTGATCTCCTCGCCGCCGACGGAAATCGTCATGGTCTCCTCGACGCCACCCATCCGGGCGAGCGCGTTATGCCGGCGCACCGGGTCGTCGATCTCGAACATGACCGTCGCGACCAGTTCCTTCCCCTTGGGGATGAGCGGGTTGTAGGCCGTCAGCTCGTCCGCGATCTGTCCGATCGTTTCTCGATCCGGGTTCGCATGATC
>CAYGKX010000032.1:0-17164 GCA_964350225.1 uncultured Rhodospirillaceae bacterium
CTCAGTTGGGAGAGCGCTTGAATGGCATTCAAGAGGTCAGGGGTTCGACTCCCCTCGGCTCCACCATTTCCCGCCACGGGCGGATCACGATAGACGACACGCGACATGACGCGCCGACCGCGCAGTATCGTTGAAAGGGCCCGAGGGCCCTTTTGTCGTCTTCGGCCCGGCTGCCGGGTGCTGTGCGCCTGAAGGAAGCTGAACCGTGACGAGCGCCACCGACCCCATCGACGCCTTCCAGAGGCTCTCCGTCAAGGAGCGCAACGAGCGGCTGTTCCAGCTGCTCGTCGAGGTCGGGGCGAAGAGTGTCGTCGTCGATGGCGAGAACGGCGAGATCGAGGGTCTGGTCACCGACCGGACCGTGATGCTCAAGTATTTCAAGAACCGGGTGTGGGCGCGGGAGACGGTGGCCTGCGCGGAAGCGCTCCTGTCGAAGGGCGGCAGCTTCGTCGACCTGGGGGCGAATATCGGGCTGACGACCATCCCGCTTGCCCGCCTGGCCGGAGTGGCCTGCATCGCGGTGGAGGCGATGCCTGAGAATGCCCGTCTCCTGGGCCTCAATCTCACGCGTAACGGCGTCGCCGATCGGGTCGCGGTCCACAATGTCGCAATCGCACCCACCGCGGGCGACGTCGACCTGGAGGTCGCGCCGGAGAACAAGGGCGACCACCGCCTGCGCCTGCCCTCGACACCGTCGGACGGACGCTATGGCGAGGGTCGGCGCCAGATCGTGCGGGTGGCCGGCGCGCCGGTGAGCGAGGTGATCGACGCCGAGGCCCTTGCCACGCCGCTGGTCGTCAAGATGGACATCCAGGGTGCCGAACCCTTCGCCCTCGACACGGGCGAGGCCCTTTTCCGCAAGGCCGACCTCCTCGTTACCGAGTACTGGCCCTATGGGCTCAGGCGCCTGGGGCACGATCCGCGGGTCTTCCTGAACCGCCTCGCCACGCTTTTCCCCTATGCCGCGCAGCTGCCGGAGGGCGCCGAGCCGGCCGGCCTGGCGCTCAAGCCCTCCGCGGAGGTCGCCCAGCGCCTAGCCGGCTTCGCGCCGGACAACGAGATCGATGCGACGGACATCGTCTTCGCCAAGATGGAGCGGCCGTTCCGAGGCTGACGAAGGGCGAACCGGCTTCGGACCTCGCCCGGCCTATGCCTCGGGCCGGCGCCGGTAGAAGACGATCGCCACCGCCGTCATCTTGTCCTCGCCCTTTGCATCCACCACCGCATGCTCGAACCGGGCGAGACCGAGTTCCGGACGGCTGGTCAGCGGACGGGTCTCGAGGACGCGCGTCCGCGTGTGCAGGATGTCCCCCGGACGGACGGGACGGCGCCAGCGCACCTCCTCCCAGCCGGGCGAGCCTTCGCTGGACAGCTCGGGAAACGCCTCGACATTCATGCGCCGGGACAGGGCCGCGACCTGCAGGCCGCTCGCGATCAGCCCGCCGAAGATCGACTGTTTCGCTGCCTCCGGATCGGTGTGGTAGGGCTCCGGGTCGTAGTCGCGGCCGAAGGCGAGGATGAGTTCCTCCGTCATCTCCACCTGGCCATATTCCATGACCTCGCCGACCACGAAGTCCTCGAACCAGCGCTTGTCGAATGTCTTTTCGCTCAGGGTAGGGTCGATCATGACCGCCTTTTCCGATTTGCCCGCCGCCCGGGTCTTGCTAGATAGCGGGAAAGCCCGGGCCGGGATCGGACGTAACAAGGCGGCAGGCCGGGCGCAAGTGAAACGGTTGCGACAATGAGATCAGGTCTCCTTCGCCGGGCCTTCCTGGCACTCGCCATCCTTGTGTCCCTCGGCGCGGCGGTCCCGACCGCGGCGACCGCGCAGGGGCGGCCGGACTTCGAGCGGTCGACGGTGACGATCGTGGGCAAGGGCGGAACCCACGTCTTCAAGGTTGAAATCGCGCGAACGCCGCGGGAACTCGCCTACGGGCTGATGTTCCTGCGCAAGCTGCCAGTCGATCAGGGCATGCTTCTGGTCTACGACCCGCCGGAGCCGGCCAGCATCTGGATGAAGAACACCTTCATCCCGCTGGACATCGTCTTCATCAGCCCGAACGGCCGGATCGAGAGCATTCACTATGGCGCGAAGCCGCGGTCTCTGGAGGCCATGACCTCCAAGGGCACGGTTGGCGCTGTGCTGGAGCTCAACGCGGGCGTCGTCCGGATCCTCGGCATCGGGCCCGGAGACCTGGTGCGGCACAAGATTTTCGGGAATGTGAAGTAGGACGGGTCGCTGCCGGCGGCGCGCGTTTTCTCATCCTTCGACAGGCTGAGGATGAGCGTGCCTGTTTTTGTCAGCACGCCTCATCCTGAGCCTGTCGAAGGATAGGATGACGGGCACCCTGCCGGCGGCGCCCCCCGCGCTTACCGGACCTGGAAGACGCCCTCGACCTCGATCGCCACATCGAAGGGCATGACCGCCACGCCGACGGCGGTACGGGCGTTGTATCCCGCCTCGCGGAAGATGGCGCAAAAGAGTTCCGAGGCGCCGTTGACGACCTGGGGGATCTCGGTGAAGTCCGGCATCGCGTTGACGAAGCCGTTCAGCTTGACGATTTCCTCGATCCGGTCGAGGTCGCCGTCGAGAGCGGCCTTGGCCTGGGCGATCATGTTGAGCGCGGAGAGCCGGGCGGCGGCCTGCCCCTCCTCCAGGGTGAACTCGCGTCCGACCTTGCCGACAAACTTGGTTTCGCCCTGCCATTTCGGCACCTGGCCGGAGACGTAGAGAAGGTTCCCCGTCCGCTTCCAGCCCCGGATCTTGGCGACCCTCGCCATCTGCGCCTCGGGCAATTCGATGCCCAACTCGGCAATACGCGCCTCGATCCGTCCAGCCATGGAAGTTCGCCCCTTCGTCTCGTTCGGTTGGTAAGCGACCCTTCTACTCGGCCGCTTCCGCCATGCCAAGCATGGGGCGCACTTCCTTGGTCAGCCGCTCGATATTCTCCAGCACCTGAGAGTGGCTCATGTTGCCGTAGCGCAGGACGAAGCACATCTAGGTGAAGCCCAGCTCGACATATTTCGACATCCGCTCCGCCGCCTGTTCCGGCGTACAGATCAAGGTGCGCTTGCGGAAGACGTCGTTGACGTCGTCGCTGTCGTTCACCGCGTCGAAAATGCTTTCGTCGCCGAGATAGTCGCGATTCCACTCGTCGTGCTTGAGGACATGCTGGAAGGCCGTGACATGTTCCTGCAAGGCGAGCTTCGCCTCCGCGATGGCCTGTTCTTCCGTGTCCGCGAGATGGGTCATGAAGGCGACCATGCTGCGCCGTTTCTCCGGCGCGTGGCCCGCCTTTGCATGGGCCTCGCAGAACCACGCATGTTTCTGAACCAACGAGTCGTAGCTCATCGGATACTGGTTCATCATGAGGTTGAGCCCGCGTTCGCCAGCGCGGACGAAGCTCTCCTGCGCGTTCGAGGCGGCGATCCAGAGGGGGATCTCCTTCTGGAAGGTCTCGGGCCAGGGCTGAACCTTGTCGAACTCGTAGAACTTGCCCTTCCAGGAAAAGGGCTCCCCGGCCCAGAACTTCTCGATGATGTCGAGGCCCTCGGAAACCCGGTCGGCGGTCTCCGCCAGTCCAACCCCGAAAGCGTCGAATTCATGAGGCACGAAGCCGCGGGATACCCCCATCTCGAACCGGCCGCGGGACAGCTGGTCGACCATCGCGTAGTCTTCTGCAACCTGCAGGGGGTGCCGCAGCGGCACCAGCGACACGCCGGCGGCGAGGCGAATATTCTGCGTCTCACGCGCCCAGGCGGTCAGCATGATCGCCGGGTTGGTCACCGCGCCGCCGTAGTAATGGAAATGATGCTCCGACGTCATGACCCGGTTCCAGCCCAGCCCGTCGGCCAGCTTCACCTCGTCGATCATCTCTTGGTAGAAATCGTTCAGGGAGGGAGAGAAACCCTCACGGTAGGTCGGCAGATAGAAAAGCGAATAGTCCATTCTCATTCCTCCCGAGCCGGCGTTTGGGGACGAGTATAGCGCCCGGCCTTCTGGCGGAAGAAATTATTCGAACTCGCCTTTCGTCTCAATATGTGCGAAATCTATTCCCATATATTGGGATTTAAGATGACCACGAACCAAAGAACCGGTGGCGTTGAAAGCGCGCGGAAGGCGCTGCTGATGCTGCTGCACTTTACCGAGGAACATCCGCGCGCGACCGCCGACGAGCTGGCCCGCGCGGTCGGCGTGCCGAAAAGCACGGCCTACCGGCACCTCGCCCTGCTGCGCGAACTGGGGCTGATCGACGAAGGCACGCGGGGCGTCTATCACGTAACGGCCCGGGCGGGAGATCTCGCCCGGGCCGCGGATGCGGCGGGCGGGATGATCGTGCGCGCCCGGCCTTATCTTCGCCGAGTCGCGGAGGAAACGGGGGAGACGACCGTCCTGGTGCGCCTGCTGGGCGACGCCGCGGTGACCGTGGACCAGGTGGAATCGAACCATGCCGTGCGCCTGGCCTATTCGCCGGGCCGGACGATGCCCCTGACCGCCGGCGCTCCCGCCAAGCTTCTCCTCGCTTCGCTGCCAGCCTCGACCCGGACGGCCTATCTCGACCGGATGTGCAAGGCCGATCCGGATTTCGCGCGCATCCGCCCGGAATGGGAAGCGGCGCTCGCCCCCGTCCGCCGGCAGGGCTGGGCGGACAGCTGGGGCGAGGTCGACCCCGGCCTGTGGGGGTGCGCCGCGGCGGTGCAGGAGCGCGGCCGGGTCGTCGCCGCCCTCTCTTCCGCGGCGCCTCTCGCCCGCCTGGGCACGGACGAGGCGCGGCGCTTTGTCCTGGAAAGCTGCATCCGGGGCGCGAAGGACATCAGCGCGGCGCTCGCGGGGTAGTGTCTCGCCGGCCCGGTTGCCGCGATCATGCGGATCATAGGGGGCCGGATGCCAGGCTCAGCTGCCTCTCAGATCTCTTCCTGCAGCCAGTCCTCGATCAGCCGGCGGGCGATCGAATCCCGGCGCGGCAAGCGGAAATTACCGGGCCAGCCGGCGGCCTCCTGCTCCAGGATCCAGTCGCGTTCGACCCAGCGGACCTCTTCCAGCTCGTCGCGGCTGTCGTCGATCTTCGCGTCGTCGGCCGTGGCGTAGTAGCCGAGCATCAGCGAGGTGGGGAACGGCCAGGGCTGGGAGGAATGGTAACGGACATCCGTCACCCGGACGCCGGATTCTTCGTAGACCTCCCGTGCGACGGCCGCCTCCAGGGTCTCGCCCGGCTCGACGAAACCGGCGAGGGTCGAATACATCCCCTCCGGCCAGCGCGCCTGGCGGCCGAGCAGGCAGCGGTCGCCGTCGGTCACCAGCATGATGACGGCCGGGTCGGTGCGCGGGAACTGCTGGGTCGCGCAATCGTCGTTCGTACAGACGCGCAGATGCCCGCCTTCCCGGCTTTCCGTCGGTGCGCCGCAGGAGCCGCAGAAGCGATGCCGGCGGTGCCAGGTGAGCATGCCGCGGCCGTAGGCGAGCATGCCGCCGTCCGCCCGGGCAAGCTGCGGCCCGACGAAGCGAAGGTCGAGAAACTCGCCCCGCTCGAACCCCGCCGCGCCCAGGTCCGGTCCGGCCTCCGGCGCGTCCGGCCGGCTGTCGAGGCCGGAAAGGTCGATGGCGAAATAGGCATCCTCTCCGCGCAGGCCGAGGAAGACGGTCTCTTCGGCCGCCTCCACCAGATCCCGCTGTTCGTCGGCCCGGAAAACGCCGGCGCGCGGCGGGTTGTCCGGCGGCTCGCCGGGATCGACGAAGCTGCGGGAGCGCCAGACCGGCACGAGCCAGGCCCGTTCGCCCGCCAGCCGTCCGGCGATCCAGGCGGCGTCCTTGCGCTCGTCCGACATGCGGGCGAGGCCGCTGGTGGCATAGTGGTTGCGGTCCGACCGGGACAGCGGCTTCACCGCGGCGCGCGCGTCGGGCGGCGCGTCGTCCGGCAGTTCCGGCCCCTTCGGCGCGACCTTGGGCAGGGCCTGGGCGCGCGGGTCCGAGAACATCTTGCGGAACTGTTCGTCGGTCAACTCGTCGGACATGACCGGCAAACTGGCACAGGGCAGAGGCCGGTGCAATCGCGCCCGCCAAGGCGGATTTACCCCATTCCGGCAGGGCGACGAAATGGCCCGACCGCTCCCCTTGCCCTTTGGGGGGAGAGTCCTGATATAGTGCGCTCGGGAGGCTGGCGGCGGACGGGCCGCTCGCCAATCCGGTCAGGTCCGGAAGGAAGCAGCCGTAACGAGTTTCGCCCGGGTCGCAACGCCGGTCTCCCACCCTTCGCAGGCCGCCGGTCACAATTGACGGAACTGGCCGCCGCGCCCCTGACGGCCGCATGCGGCCACGGCTGACCCCGGATGAGCGACGACACTTCGACCGCCGATCCCGCGCCGAGCGCCGATGACGAGGTTGGCCAGCCGGTCGGCACCGACCCGGACGCCCCCGCCTTCGACCTGGGCGAGGAGCCAGCCGGAGAGAACGGCGCCTACCAGGTCCTCGCCCGGAAGTACCGCCCGCGGAATTTCGACGAACTGATCGGCCAGGAGGCGCTGGTCCGCACCCTGACCAACGCGATCGAGACCGGCCGCGTCGCCCACGCCTTCATCCTCACCGGTGTCCGCGGCATCGGCAAGACGACGACGGCCCGCATCATCGCCCGGGCGTTGAACTGCGTCGGGCCGGACGGCACCGGCGGGCCGACCGCCAGCCCCTGCGGCCAGTGCGAGCCCTGCCGCGCCATCGCCGAGGACCGCCATGTCGACGTCATCGAGATGGACGCGGCGAGCCGCACCGGGGTGGGCGACATCCGCGAACTGATCGACGGCGTGCGCTATCGCCCCGTCTCCGCCCGCTTCAAGGTCTACATCATCGACGAAGTCCACATGCTGTCGACCGCGGCGTTCAACGCGCTGCTCAAGACGCTGGAGGAGCCGCCGGAGCATGTGAAGTTCATCTTCGCCACGACCGAGATCCGCAAGGTGCCGGTCACCGTCCTGTCCCGTTGCCAGCGCTTCGACCTGCGGCGGCTGGAAGCCGGACGGCTGGCCGAGCATCTGGGCATGGTGGCGGAGAAGGAAGGCGGCAAGCTGGACGAGGCGGCGCTCGCCCTCCTCGCCCGCGCCGCCGACGGGTCCGTCCGCGACGGCTTGTCCCTGCTCGACCAGACGATCGCCCAATCGGACCCGGGTGCGGAAATCGGCGTTGATCAGGTCCGCGACATGCTGGGGCTCGCCAACCGGGGCCAGGTGCTGGACCTTTTCGACCTGTGCATGAAGGGCGACGCGGGCGGTGCGCTCGACCTGTCCCAGTCCATGTATGTCGCGGGCGCCGACCCGGTGGTCGTCCTGCAGGACCTGCTCGACGTTACCCACTGGCTGACCCGCCTCAAGATCGCGCCGGAGGCGGTGACGGCCGATGCCGCCTCGTCGAGCGAACGGTCGCGCGGGGAGGAGATGGCGGGCGCCCTGGGCATGGCCGTGCTGACGCGTGCCTGGCAGATGATCCTCAAGGGCCTTGGCGAGGCGCAGATGGCGCCCCAGCCGCAGACGGCGCTCGAAATGCTGCTCGTCCGGCTCTGCTATGCCGCCGACCTGCCGTCGCCGGCCGACCTGATCGAACGGATCGAGAAAGGTGGCGGGACGCCGTCCGCGCCGCGCGGCGGGGCGCCGGCCGCAGGCACCGGAAACGGCGGCTCGACGGCCGCCGGGCGACCGATAGATGGGCCTTCGGGCCCGCCGTCCGACGGCCCGCGCGCGAGCCTCGCGCCACAACTGACCCCGAGTGAGCTCCCCAGCCCGACGACATTCCAGGGCGTGGTCGAACTGGTCGCGGAGAGGAAGGAAGCGGTCCTTCAATCGCACCTGATCAACGAGTGTCACCTGGTCCGCTTCGAACCGGGGCGGATCGAACTGCGCCCGACGGAACGCGCGCCGGCCAATCTGGCCAACCAGCTGGGCAGCTATCTGAGCGAATGGACCGGCAGCCGCTGGGTCGTCAGCGTCTCCGGCGAGGGCGGCGAGGCCACCCTGCGCGACCAGGCCCAGGCGGCGGAAGCGCGGCGGCGGGAAGAGGCCGCGGCCGATCCGCTGGTCCGCAGCGTTCTTGACGCGTTTCCAGGCGCGGAGATCGCCACGGTCCGCGACCTGAAAGACGAAATGGCACAAGATCCGCCGACCACGGCGGCGCCCGATCCCGGCATGACCGTGCCGGACACCGACCTACCCGACGACGCCCTGGTCGAGGGCTACTTCCTCGACGACGGCTATGACGAGACCGATGAGGACGATCGATGAAGAATCTCGGCAACCTGATGAAGCAGGCGCAGGAAATGCAGTCCAAGATGGAGGACATGCAGCGCCAGCTCGAAGACGCCGAACTGGACGGCTCCGCCGGGGCCGGCATGGTCAAGGTAACCCTGAACGGAAAGAACGAGGTCCGGGCGATCAAGATCGACCCCTCCCTCGCCAACCCCGAGGAGGTCGAGATCCTGGAGGATCTGATCGTCGCCGCCTTCAACGACGCCAAGGCCAAGGTGGAGGCGCACGTTCAGGAGAAGATGCAGGAAGTCACCGGCGGCCTGAACCTGCCCCCCGGCATGAAGCTGCCGTTTTGAGGGGCCTGTCCGCATGAGGCGGTGTTCCCCCCTCACCCCGGCCCTCTCCCCGAGGGGAGAGGGAGACGCGCAATCCCTCGCTGCACCGGAAGACCCTCTCCCCCGGGGGAGAGGGAAGGGTGAGGGGGATGCTGGCGTCAGGGCACTCCCCTAGTCGTCCGACGCCATGGCCGCCACGGTTCATCGCATCAGCCCGATCCTGCCCGTCGCCGATGTTCGCGCGGCGGCCGACTTCTATTGCCGGCACCTGGGCTTCGAGCTTCAGTTCATCATGGACGACGAGAGCTATGCGGTCGTTGTGCGCGACGATCAGGCCGTCCACCTGACCGGTCCGGCGGATGAGGCGGCGCTGACGGCGACGCGCACCAACATGTCGATGTTTCTCTGGGTGGACGACTGCGATGCCGCCTGGCGGACCGTCGCGGCAACGGCGCCCGCGACGAAGACGCGCGAGCCCGAAGACATGCCCTGGGGCGTCCGCGAGTTTCACATCCTCGACCTCGACGGCGCGCTCCTCCGCTTCGGCGCCGATATCGACGACTGAGCCATGGCCGGCGCTGAAATCGAACGTCTGATCCAGCTTCTCTCCAAGCTGCCGGGCCTCGGCCCGCGGTCGGCGCGCCGCGCCGCGCTTCACCTGGTCAAACGGCGGGAAGGCCTGCTTGAGCCCCTGGCCGATGCAATGGCCGCCGCAGCGCGCGAGATCCGCGTCTGCACGACCTGCGGCAATGTCGATACAACCGACCCCTGCGGCATCTGCGCCGACCCGGGCCGCGACCGCAACCAGCTGTGCGTCGTCGAGGAGGTGGGCGATCTTTGGGCGCTGGAGCGAACGGGCGCCTATCGCGGGCTCTACCACGTGTTGGGCGGAACGCTCTCCGCACTCGACGGGATCGGGCCGGACGAACTGCGCATCCCTGCCCTCGCCCGGCGCGTCTCGGAAGACGGGATCGGAGAGGTCATCCTTGCGACGAGTGCCACAGTCGACGGCCAGACAACGGCACATTACATCACCGACCAGCTAGCAGACGGCCCCGCGCAGGTGACCGGCCTTGCCCATGGCGTACCCGTCGGCGGCGAACTCGACTATCTCGACGACGGTACCCTGACGGCCGCCCTGCGGGCGCGGCGCGAAGTCTAGCGCACGTCCGTTGCAGCCGGCCCCGGCCCCGACAACTTCCCGGAACCGTCACGCTACCGCCCAAATTTCTGTATACCCACCGCTGCGAGGGTAGCGCGGGCGGCGAGAAACGGCGTCCGGAGACTGGTCGATCACTAGAGGAGGGGCTCCAGATGCACCTGTCCAAGACGAACACCCGAATCCCGCAGAAGATGAAACCTGCCCGCAGGCTTCTGCTCGCATCGGCGGCGGCCCTGCCGCTCGCGCTCGCGGCCGCCGGCCCTGCGGGCGCGCAAGACCAGAAGGACGAGACCAAGGTCTCCCTGAAGGACCAGACCGGCCTGGCCGTCACGATCTATCGCAATTTCGCGCTGGTGCGCGACAGCCGGACGCTGACGCTGAAGGCGGGCGAGAACAAGATCGCCTTTGAGGGCGTGTCCGCCCGGATGCAACCCCAGACGGCCATCCTCTCCGGGGTCAAGGGCACGCCCTTCACGATCCTGGAGCAGAATTTCAACTTCGACATCATGAACCAGCGGAAGATGCTGGAGAAGTCGCTCGGCCAGGAGATCTCGGTGCGCATCTACGACGCCGCGACCCGGGGCTATGTCCTGAAGCGCGCGAAGGTATTGAGCGTCCAGCGCGGCATCGTCGTCGAGATGGACGGCAAGATCTACACCAGCCTGCCGGGCCGGGCCGTGTTCGACCGCATTCCGCCGAACCTGCGCTCGACCCCGACCCTGGTCGTCGAGATGACGAGCAAGGAAGCGGGCTCGGTGCCCGTCGAGTTGAGCTACCTGACGAGCGGCCTGTCCTGGCGCTCCGACTATGTCGCGCTCTTGAGCGACGACGAGTCGGAAATGGACCTGAAGGGCTGGGTCACGCTGACCAACCGCAGCGGCACCAGCTTCAAGGACACGAAAATGCAGTTGGTCGCCGGCAGTGTCAGGCGGGTGGGCGGCGGGATCCGTCCCGTACCCTACGCCTCCCGCCGGCGCGGCGAGACGGCACGCAAGGCGAGGGTCACCCGCCGGGCGCTCTTCGACTATCACATCTACACGCTCGACCGGAAAACGACGATCCTGAACAACCAGACCAAGCAGGTCTCGCTGATGGAAGCGGGCGGCGTCACGGTCGCCAAGGAATATCGTTTCTCCGGCTACAACTACACCTATCGGCGCCGCTACAACGGCGTCCAGAAAGGCAAGGCGCAGGTCTGGATAAAATTCGCCAACGCCAAGGCATCGAACCTGGGCCTGCCGCTGCCGGCCGGGACGGTGCGCGTCTACAAACGCGACAAGGATGGCAACGCGATCTTCGTCGGCTCCGACAACATCGCGCACACGGCGGAGAACGAGAAAGTCGGCCTCAGGGTCGGCAACGCCTTCGACGTGTCGGCGGAACGCATCCAGACGGACTACCGCCGCGAGACGCTGGCGCTGCGCAGCTATGAGAGCGCCTATCGCATCACCCTGAAGAACGCCAAGGACAAGGCGGTGACGGTCATCGTCTCGGAGCCGGTCCCCGGCGATTGGACGATGATCTCCGAATCCCAGCCCCACAGCAAGGTCAGCTCCGGCCGCGCCGAGTGGCGTATCGCCGTCCCGGCCAAGGGCGAAACGGTTCTGACCTACCGGGTGCGGGTGACCTATTGATCGGGCTTAGGTTCTCCTAGGGCTCATCGGTTCGGAAAGACCCCGGATCGGGTCCGGGGTGGCGTAGAGTGTTGTCACGAACATCGCGCCACCCCGGCCCCCCGACCTACCGGGACGGCCGAGAGTATCTACTCCGCCGCCCTGTCCGTCCCACCGGGCGGCAGGGACATCTTCTCCGCCACTTCGTCCTCAAGTTCCAGCGCCTCGATCTTCTCGCCCCGGCTGACGATCTTGCGGGCCGAGATCTGGATCTCGTCGATATCCTTGCTCGCCTGCTGGAAATGGGTGGACAGGTTCCCCACCCGCTTGTCCAGCCGCTCGACATCCTTCATGCGGACCTGAACCTCGCGGTGGATGATATGCGCCTGCTCGCGCATGCGGACATCCTTGAAGACCGCGCGAACGGTATTGAGGGTGGCCCAGAGGGTCGTCGGCGAGACGATGAAAACGCGCTGCCGAAAGCTCTGCTCGACCGCGCCGGCGAAGCGGGCGTCGCCCTGCAGGGTGGCATAGACCGCCTCGCTCGGCAGGAACATGAGCGCCGCCTCCGCCGTCTCGCCCGCGATGATGTATCGCTCCGCGATGTCCTGGATATGCTTGCGGATATCGCGGTCGAACGCGCGGGCGGCTTGAACCCGATCGGCCTCGGCCTCCGCTGCCTGCATCAGGTTGTAGCTTTCCAGGGGGAACTTCGCGTCGATCGCGATCGGCCCCGGCGGGTTCGGCAGGTGCAGGAGGCAGTCCGCCCGACGCCCGTTCGAGAGGGTCGCCTGGAAGGCGAAGGACCGGGGCGGCATCACGCCCTCGACCAGGTCCTTCAGCTGGACCTCGCCGAAGGCGCCGCGGGCCTGCTTGTTGGACAGGATGTCCTGCAGGCCGACCATCTGGTTCGACAGCTCCGTGATGTTGGCCTGGGCGCTGTCCATCACTGCCAGCCGTTCCCGAAGCTGGGCCAGGGTCTCCTGCGTCTTGGTCGTCGAGGTCTGGAGCGATTCGCCGACCCGGAGGGAGAGCTTGTCCAGGGTCTCCCGCATCTGGCGTTCCTGGTCCAGCAGCCGCTGCTGAAGCGCTTCGTTGGACGCACTCGTCAGGTCGCCGAGCCCGCCGAGCCGCGCCCGAAGCTCCGCCTGCGCCCGTTCGTTACGCAACACGATGAAGACGATCGCGAACGCGAGGACGGCGAAGGCGCCGATCAGGATGTAGAGGAGAAGGTCCGTTCCAAGCATGGAACGAGCCTAACACCCGGATCCGGAAAGCGTCATGTTCTTTCTTCGTTCATATCGCGCGGATTGCGCCGGCGGCTTGACCGCGCGGAACCGGGAGCCTAACTAGAAAGCCTCTAAAGCCCGGAAAGACAATGGCTCTCTTGGAAATCCTCACAGCACCGGACCCGCGCCTGAAGAAGAAGGCGGCCCCCGTCGACCAGGTGGACGACGAGATCCGGCGTCTGATGGACGACATGCTGGAGACGATGTACGACGCGCCCGGTATCGGCCTCGCGGCACCGCAGGTCGGCGTCTCCAAACGCGTACTCGTCATCGACCTCGCGCGCGAGGGCGAGGAGCCGCAACCGCTTCAGATCGCCAACCCGGAGATCGTCTGGGTCTCGGACGAGGACGCGACCTATGAGGAAGGGTGCCTTTCGGTGCCGGACCATTACGGCGAGGTTGTCCGGCCGGCGGCTGTGAAAGTGCGCTGTCTGGACCGGGAGAACGAGATCCGCGAGATCGAAGCCGACGGCCTGCTGGCGACCTGCCTCCAGCACGAGATCGACCATCTGGACGGCATCCTCTTCGTCGACCACCTCTCCGCCCTCAAGCGGAACATGATCCTCAGAAAGCTTCTCAAGGAGAAGAAGGCGAAGGCCAAGGAGGATGCTTCCTCGGAAAAGGAACAGGTGCACTCGCTCTAGGCGATCGCCGGCAACCTAACGGGTGCCACCGCCCGCCGCCTGCGATACAACCTGCGCCATGCGTATCGTCTTCATGGGAACGCCCGATTTCTCCGTCGCCGCGCTCGACGCCCTGGTCGAAGCCGGGCACGAGATCGTCTGCGTCTATTGCCAGCCGGCGCGCCCCGCGGGTCGCGGCCAGAAGCCCCGGCCCTCGCCGGTCCAGGCGCGGGCGGAGGCGCTGGGGCTGTCGGTGCGCTCCCCCGTCTCGCTCAAGGGCGCGGAGGAGCAGGCCGCGTTCGCGGCGCTCGACGCCGACATCGGCGTGGTCGTCGCTTACGGGCTGATCCTGCCCCAGGCGATCCTCGACGCCCCGAGGCGCGGCTGCCTGAACATCCACGCCTCGCTCCTGCCCCGCTGGCGCGGTGCCGCGCCGATCCAGCGCGCGATCCTCGCAGGGGACGCGGAGACGGGTGTCACGATCATGCAGATGGATGCCGGGCTCGACACCGGACCGATGCTGCTGGACGGACGGGTCGCCATCGGCCCCGACATGACGGCGGGCATGCTGCACGACGCCCTTGCCGCCCTCGGCGCCCGGCTGATCGTCGAGGCGCTGGACGGCATCGAAGCCGGCACCGTCGTGCCGACGCCCCAGCCCGAAGAGGGCGTCACCTATGCAAAGAAGATCGACAAGGCGGAGGCCCGTATCGACTGGTCCCGCCCGGCGGCGGAGATCGACCGCAAGATCCGGGCCTTCGCCCCCTGGCCCGGCGCCTGGTGCGAGATCGCGGGGGAGCGCGTGAAGGTCCTGGCGGCGGCGCTCGCCGACGGCGCCGGCGCGCCCGGCGCAGTCCTCGACGACCGCCTGACCGTCGCCTGCGGTACCGGCGCCATCCGTCCGACCAGGCTGCAGCGTCAGGGCAAGGGGCCGGCGGACGCCGATGCCTTCCTGCGCGGCTTCGCGGTTTCGGCGGGGAGCCAGGTGGGATGAGGCGGATCCGGAATGCGCGCCGCGTTGCCAAACCGGCTCATCCTGAGGCGCGAGCGAAGCGAGCCTCGAGGGATCGCCTGAACCGTCGCCCATGACCCGCTACCGCCTCACCCTCGAATATGACGGCACCCCGTTCGTCGGCTGGCAGCGGCAGGACAACGGGCCGTCGGTCCAGGCAGCCCTGGAAGACGCCGTCTTCGGATTTGCCGGAGAGCGGGTCGTCGCCTACGCGGCAGGGAGGACCGACGCCGGGGTCCACGCCCTGGGCCAGGTCGCCCATGTCGACATCGCCAAGGAAACCGACGCCTTCCGGGTCAAGGAGGCGCTGAACTATCACCTGAAGCCGGACCCGGTCGCCGTGCTCGATTGCGCAGCGGTCGGCGACGACTTCCACGCCCGCTTCTCGGCGACGGAGCGGCGCTATCTCTACCGTATCGTCAACCGGCGGGCGCCGCTGACCCTTGATCGCGGGCAGGCCTGGCAGGTCGGGCGCAGGCTGGAGGCGGAGACGATGCATGCCGGCGCCCAGCATCTGGTCGGCAAGCACGATTTCACCAGCTTCCGCGCCTCGGAATGCCAGGCGGACAGCCCGGTCAAGACGATGACGGAGCTGACCGTCTCCCGTCACGGCGAGGAGGTCGAGGTCTATGCGCGCGCCCCCTCCTTCCTGCATCACCAGATGCGGAACATCGTCGGCAGCCTGGCCGAGGTCGGCATGGGAAAGCGCGGGCCGGAATGGATGCGCAAGGTTCTGGAGGCGCGGGACCGCCGGGCCGCCGGGCCGACCGCGCCGGCCGCAGGCCTGTATCTCCTCGCCGTCCGCTACCCGGACGATTGAACGGCCGGCGCCGTCAGGAGGCCCCGGCGTTCCGGACGAAAACCTCCACCCCGCCCATGAACTGGACGAACAGGTAGACGCCCGCCTCGACGGCGAGAGCGGTCATGGGGGATATCTGGAGGGTCTTCATGGCGAGCCACCATTCGAAGACGAGCACGACGCCCAACGCCAGATAGTAGAAAAGGACGGCGCCCTGGCCGAGCAGCGGCCCGAGGCCGAAAAGAACCCCGATCAGCAGGATCGTCCCTGGCACCTGGACCCAGTTATAGACGATCGCGTAGTGGAGGAACCGGTCACCGCAGCCCATCCGCCGCGTGACGTAGAACATGATCAGCGGCCAGGCCGTCCAGACGATCGCATAGGTCAGCGCATCGATGAGCATGAAACGCCCCAGCCCGACGGACGCCTCGCCCGCGTTGGCGGAGAATTCATAATAGGCGACGGCGAATTGCAGGGGCGCGCACAGCACCGCCGCGAAGAACGACCGCCAGAAGCCGTCGACCGAGATATTGAAATCCTCGAACGCCGTCTCGTCCCGGCGCGCGAGACGCAGGATCGCCCGGATCGACTGCGCGGCTTCCTGGCCCAGGGTCATCTGGCGCGGGGGCGGAGGCTTCCGGTCATCGCGGCGCGAAGACCCGGTCGAGCACCGCCTCATAAATGCGGCTGAGCGCCTCGAGGTCGGATACGGCCATCCGCTCGTCGGCCTTGTGCATCGTCTGGCCGACCGCGCCGAACTCGCAGACCGGGCAGTGATTGCGGATGAAGCGGGCGTCGGACGTGCCGCCGGTCGTGGACAGCTCCGGACGGCGGCCGGTCACCGTCTCGACTGCCTCCTGCACGACACCCGACAGGGGCCCCGGCGGTGTCAGGAAGGCCTCGCCCGAAATGCGGACATCCAGGTCGTAGGACCCGCCCGGCCCGATCTCCGCCATCGCCGCGTCGAACCTGCCGCGCAGCCATTCGGTCAGGCTGGCGCCGGTATGAATATCGTTGAAGCGCAGGTTGAAAGTCGCCCGCGCCGTGCCGGGAATGACGTTCGTCGCCGGATTGCCCACGTCGACCGTGGATATCTGCAAGGTCGAGGGCTGAAAATGGTCGGTGCCGTCATCGAGCGGCTCCCGCGTGATGGCATCGAGCATGCGGACCAGCCGGTGCACCGGGTTGTCTGCGAGGTGCGGGTAGGCGGTGTGACCCTGGACGCCGGTCACGGTCAGATGGCCGGTCAGGCTGCCGCGGCGCCCGATCTTGACCATCTCGCCCAGTTCCGTGGGGTTCGTCGGCTCCCCGACCAGGCACATGTCGAGGGTTTCCCCCTGCTCGGCCAGCCAGTCCAGGACCTTGGTCGTGCCGTTGACCGCGTCGCCCTCCTCGTCGCCCGTGATGAGAAGCGAGATGGAACCGTCGAAGCCGCCGTCGCGCGCGGCGAGAAAGCGGGCGGTCGCCGCGACGAAGGCGGCGATTGCGCCTTTCATGTCCGACGCACCCCGGCCATAGAGGACGCCGTCCCGGATATCGGCGGAGAAGGGATCGACCGACCAGCCGTCCCGGTCGCCGGTCGGAACCACATCGGTATGGCCGGCGAAACAGAAATTCGGCGACGCGGTACCGAGGCGGGCGTAAAGGTTGTCGACCCGCGCGTCGCGGCCCTCCGTCCCCTCCCCGAACGGCAGACGCGTGCAGGCGAAGCCGAGGCTTTCCAGCGCCGCCTGAAGAACGTCGAGCGCGCCCTCGTCCGCCGGCGTGACCGAGGGGCGGCGAATGAGGTCGCGGGCGAGGGCGATGGTCTGGATGTCGGCGTGCGCGGTATCCGGCATGGGCTGGCTGTTCGGCTATCGATGATGTGCGGCAAACCTAGGCGCAGGCGCTGGCAATGTCACCCTCCGGCTTGACGGATCTTCCCGCTGCGAGGCTAATCGGGCGATGATGAAGACCGCTCTTGCCGAAGACCGGCGCCGCGACCCGGCGGCGATGCGCCGGGTGATCCGCGCCGGCGGCTTTCCCCACCAGACGGCCGGCCTCGCCCCCGCCTATGTCCAGTGCAACCTCCTGATCCTGCCGGCCGCCGGCGCCGACGGGTTGGC
>CAYGKX010000033.1:0-298 GCA_964350225.1 uncultured Rhodospirillaceae bacterium
CCCCCGTCAGGGCGATGCGTCCGCGGAACTCGCCGCCGAAGAAGCGTTTCGCACAGGCGCCGAAGGTCTCGTACGTGCCCTGCATGATCCCCTGGCTGCCGATATAGGCCCAGGAGCCCGCCGTATACTGGCCGTGAATGGTCAGGCCCTCGGCCCGCAGGCGGTCGAATTCGGCACGCGTCGCATGGCGCGGCCCCCGGTTGCTGTTCGCAGCCATCCCCCGCGGCGCGCCGGGATGCGAGGTCGAGCAGCGCGCACGCGAGTGCCGAAAGCACTATTCCCCGTGGTCTCGAAGCGG
>CAYGKX010000033.1:308-12893 GCA_964350225.1 uncultured Rhodospirillaceae bacterium
TTCTCCGCCGACGCCGCCTACCCCCGCCTCCTCGCCGACCAGGGTCTCGTCCTCTTTCTGGGTCTTGAGGAGGCCGTCGATCGCATGGAGGCTGTCCCAGTTCCGCGCCGCCTGTCCGGTGCTGCCATAGATGATCAGCTCCGACGGGTTCTCGCCGTTGGCGATGGTGTTCTCGAACATGCGCAGGATGCCCTCCTGCCGCCAGCCCGCGCAGCGCAGTTCCGTCCCGGTCTGCGCCCGAACCTCGTTGGGGACGCCGCCCGCGGCGGCGGTGGGTAGCTCGTTCATGATCCGGTCTCTTCTTCCGTCTCTTCCGTCGTCTCTTGTTCTTTCGCCGCGCCGTGCGGCCAGCCGCCGCCGATTTCCTGTGTCAGGTCCCGGGCGTGGGCCGCGACGCGGGCGCCGTACCGGGCGGCGGTTCCGTCGTCGATGCGGAAACTGGGGCCGGTAACGCTGATCGCCCCCGCGATCCCGCCGTCGGGCGCGTAGACGGGTGCCGCGATGGCGGTGACGTCGGGTTCGAGGGTCTTGCGCGTGGTCACGGTGCCATTCGCCCCGACCCGGGCATGCAGGGCGTCGCCGATCGCGGTTCCGCGGGTAGGTATGGAACGGCCCAGCCAGCTGACATGGCGGATCGCGTGGCGGCTGACCGTCTGGCGCAGATACATCGCGTTGCCGTCGTCATCGAGGATCGCGAAGTTGGCGGTCTCGCCCGTCTCCTCCGACAGGTCGGCCAGATGGGGTTCCGCCAGGTCGTGCAATTCGATCCCGTGCAGGACCGAGACGGCGATGCGCACGAGGCGCGCGCCGTGGGTGTAACGGCCATCGGGCAGCCGGCGCAGAAGGTCTTCGGCCTCAAGGGTGTCGAGCTGGCGCTTCACCGTGGTCGTCGCCAGCCCGCTCAGCTTGACGAAGTCGGTCAGGGTGGCGTGGGGACGGCGGGCGTCCAGGCATTCGAGCAGCCGGAACGCGCGCTGGATCGAGCGGACGCCACCCGCTTCGGCCTCGCCCCGGTTCCCGGCGGGCCCATCCGTGTCCCGGCGGCGGGATGGTTGACTCGTTGCCATAACGCGGTAATTCATACCGCTATACGGAAAGAGTCAACCCGGGAGTGCGATGGTGCGCCGGGTCGATTTGTGTCGGCGTCGGTCCGGCAGAAAGGCATCCAATGGATCGGGAACCGGTCGACCTGTTGATCGAACACGCGGCGGAGCTCGTGACGTGCGCCGGTCCGGCGGGCGGCAGGGCGGGCCGCGCGGTCCGGGATCTGGAGGTCATCCAGGATGGCGCCGTCGCGATGCGCGATGGGCGCATCGTCGCCGCGGGCCCGACCCGGGCCATCGTGTCGCGCTATTCGGCAGACGAGCGGGTGGACGCGACCGGCTGCCTCGTATCGCCCGGGCTCGTCGACCCTCATTCCCACCTGCTCTATGCGGGTTCCCGGCACGACGAATGGGAGCACAAGGCGACGGGGCGGGGCACCGCGACCGGACTGCAGGGCGGCATCCACAGATCCGTCGAATGGACGCGGGCGGCGGCGGACGAGGCGCTTGTCGCACAGGCCGTCGGCGATCTCGACGAGATGCTCGCCCATGGCACGACGACCCTGGAGGCGAAGACCGGTTATGGCCTGGATCGGGAGACGGAGCTCAGGCTTCTCCGCCTGACGGCCGGCCTCGATCATCCGATCGAGGTGGTGCCCACCTTTCTCGGGGCGCATGTCCCGCCGCCCGAGTATGCCGACGACCTCGACGCCTATGTCGACCTCGTGATCGATCTGCTGCCCGAAGCCGCACCGCTGGCGGAATATTGCGACGTCTGCTGCGACCCGGTGGGTTTCACGGCGGAACAGTGCCGGCGCATCGGGACCCGGGCGCGGGAGCTCGGCATGGGCATCCGGGTGCACTCCGACCAGACCGGCGATGCCGGGGGCGCCTTCGTGGCGGCCGAACTCGAGGCCGCGAGCGCGGATCACGCCGATTACACGACCCCGGACGGCTTTCGCGCCATGGCGGCGGCGGGAACGGTCGCGATCCTCTTCCCCTCGGTGACCTATCACATGCTGGAAATGGTGCCGCGCCCGACGCAGCGGTCGGACGAGCTCGCGCCGCCGGAAAAACCGTTCATGCCGCTGGTGCCCGCCCAGGCCGAAGCGGCGGGTTGCGTGGTCGCCCTGTCGACGGACTACAACCCCGGGAGCAGCCCGACCCTCTCGATGCAGGCGGTGATGCAGGTCGCGGCGCGCCTGTTCCGCCTCGGCTATGCGGAAATCTGGAACATGTGCACCCTGAACGCCGCAGCCTCCCTCGACCGCGGACACGACCGGGGCAGCCTCGAGCCGGGCAAGCGGGCCGACATCGTCGTCTGGCGGGTGCCGGAGCATGGCATGGTCGTTCACCGCTTCGGCACCAACATGGTGCGCGACGTCTGGATCGAGGGGCGCCGGGCCGTGGCTTCGGGGCATCCCGTCGACCGACGGGCGGCCACGGTCTAGCCCACTCCGCCGCCTGCCCTTGGCGGGCGAACAGATTTCGATATTGTTGGCGCCCGACCGAATAACCACAGGCGACATCCCGAATGGGCGACTACCGGTATCTTGCAGGCGACGCGCCGCTTCTGATGAGCATTCCCCATGTCGGGACGGCGATCCCGGCGGAGATCGAGGCTCGGATGACCGGACGCGGCATCGCCCGGCCGGATACCGACTGGCATCTCGACCGGCTCTACGATTTCGCCGCGGAAATGGGCATCCCCGTGCTTCAGGCGGTCTGGTCCCGTTATGTCGTGGACCTCAACAGGCCGCCCGACGACACGCCACTCTATCCCGGGCAAGTCTCGACCGGCCTGGTGCCGAAGTTCGACTTCGACGGCGCGCCGCTGTATCGCGAGGGGGAGGAGCCCGACGGGGAGGAGGTCGGCCGCCGGGCCCAGACTTACTGGCTCCCCTATCACCAGCGGCTGGAACGCGAACTCGCCAACATCTCGAAGAGGCACGGACGGGCCATCCTGTTCGATTGTCACTCCATCGTCTCCCGCGTGCCGCGGCTGTTCGAGGGGCAGTTGCCGGATTTCAACCTCGGCACCGCCGGCGGGACGTCCTGTAACGCCGATCTCTGCGCCTGGCTCGCGGGCGCCTTGCGGGAAGACGGTCGCTACAGCCTCGCCGTCGACGGCCGCTTCAAGGGCGGTTTCATCACCCGGAACTACGGCAGCCCGGAGGAGCGCATCGACGCCTTTCAGCTGGAGCTGTCCATCGCGACCTACGGTCAGGAGGATGCGCCCTACGCCTATCTTCCGGAAAAGGCCGCCGAGGTGCGCCCCAGCCTCCGCCGCATGCTGCAGGCTGCCCTGGACTGGGCCGCGGACCAGGCTCGGTGACCCGACCTCACATCTTTGGCTTCATTTTCCCCCACCAGGGGGAGAGGGTTGCTTTCGGCGCGGAGGACCGACCCTGCGCTCCCTCAGAAATCGAACCCGCGCACCAACTTCCCGCTCTTCACCACGCCCGCGCAGGGGTTGAAGCCGATCGGGTAGGCCAGCTCGCCGGGGCGGCCGACGGTCCAGAGGGCGATGTCGGCGGTCTTGCCGACCTCCAGTGTGCCGATCGTATCGAGGCGGCCGAGGGCGCGGGCGGCCTCGCGGGTCACCCCGGCAAGGGCCTCCGCCGGGGTCAGGCGGAAAAGGGTGCAGCCCATGTTGAGGGTGAGAAGGATCGAGGTGACCGGGGAACTGCCCGGGTTGCAGTCGGTCGCGAGCGCGATCCCGACCCCATGGCGGCGCAGCAGGTCGACGGGCGGCAGCTTCGTCTCACGCAGGAAGTAGAAGGCGCCCGGCAGCAGGACCGCGACGGTGCCGGACCCGGCCATCGCCGCGACCCCGTCCTCTTCGACATATTCCAGATGGTCGGCGGAGAGCGCGCTATACTCGGCAGCGAGAACCGTGCCCTTCAGATCGCTGAGCTGTTCGGCGTGAAGCTTGACCGGCAAGCCCGCCTTTCGGGCAGTATCGAAGACCCGGCGGGTCTGCTCGCGGGTGAAGCCGATGGTCTCGCAGAAGGCGTCGACGGCGTCGGCAACGCCTTCCTCTGCGGCGGCGGGCAGCATCTCCTCGCAGACAAGGTCGATATAGGCATCGGGCCGGCCGGTATACTCGCCGGGAAGCGCGTGGGCGCCGAGGAACGTGGTGGCGACATCGACCGGCAGGGCCTCGCCCAGGCGGCGGGCCGCGCGCAGCATGCGCAGCTCGGTCTCCGTTTCCAGGCCGTAACCGGATTTGATCTCGATGGTCGTCACGCCTTCTTCGAGGAGCGCCGCCACACGGGGCATGGCGCTTGCGACCAGATCGTCCTCGCTGGCCGCGCGGGTTGCCGCGACGGTGGAGACGATGCCGCCGCCGGCGCGAGCGATCTCCTCGTAGGTTGCGCCTTCCAGCCGCAGCTCGAACTCATGCGCCCGGTTGCCGCCATAGACGATATGGGTGTGGCAGTCGATCAGCCCCGGTGTCGCCCAGCGCCCGTCCGCGTCGCGGCTCACTCCGGCGTCCCACGCGTGCGCCGGCAGGTCCGCCATCGCGCCCAGCCAGGCGATCCGGCCGTCCTCGATGGCGATCGCGCCGTCCGCGACGGCGCCATAGGGGTCGCCCTCGGCCGGCACCATCGTCGCCAGGTTAACGTTCGTGATCAGAAGGTCGAAGGCCATCGGCGGTCCGTTCAGCTTGGGATGCGGAAGGGCGAGCATATCAGGGTGCGTCGAGCCGGTCAGTCCTCCCCCCTCACGGGAGAGCGAAGCTCGAAAGGACCTCTGAAATGACGGCCTTGTGGTGCACGAAGGTTTTGCTGCCGACGGGCTGGGCTGACGGGGTCCGGCTGGAACTGGACGGGAACGGGATGATCGTCTCGGTGGAAACCGGGGCGCCGCCGGACGGCTGCACCCGTGTCGACGGCATCGTCCTGCCCGGGATGCCCAATCTCCACAGTCACGCCTTTCAGCGCGCCATGGCGGGATTGGCGGAGCGGGTCGGGCCGAGCGGGAGCGGCGACAGCTTCTGGACCTGGCGCAAGGCCATGTATGGTTTCGTTGGCGCGCTCGATCCCGACGATGTCGAGGCCATCGCGACCCAGCTCTATGTCGAGATGGCGGAAGCCGGCTACACGTCCGTGGCGGAATTCCATTACCTCCATAACACGCCCGACGGCACACCCTACGCCGACCCCGCGGAACTGTCGCGGCGCCTCCAGCGGGCTGCGGAGGCCGCGGGCCTGCGCCTGACCCTGTTGCCGGTTCTCTATCAGTCCGGTGGCTTTGGCGGCCAGCCGGTCGGTGACGCGCAGCGGCGGTTTTTTCTCGAAACCGACACATGGCTCTCCCTGATCGATATTCTCCTTAAAACAGACCGGTCTAGTACATTGTTGTCGACCGGAATTGCGCTCCACAGCTTGCGGGCCGTGCCGCCGGACAGCCTCCTGGCGGCGCTCGAGGGGTATGATCGCCTGCGGCCGGACGGGCCGATCCACATTCACATCGCAGAACAGACGAAAGAGGTCGAGGAGTGCGTGTCCTGGTCGGGTGCCCGGCCGGTCGACTGGCTGCTCGACCATGCGCCCGTTGACGGACGCTGGTGCCTGGTTCACGCCACACACATGACAGAGGCGGAGCGACGGCGCATGGCGGCGACCGGGGCCGTTGCGGGTCTCTGCCCGACGACCGAGGCGAACCTGGGCGACGGCATCTTTCCCCTGCCGGAATGGCGCGCCGAGCGGGGCGTCTACGGGGTCGGCAGTGACAGCAACGTCGCGCTCGACCCCCGTGAGGAGCTGCGCTGGCTGGAATATGCCCAACGCCTGACCCGCCGGGCCCGGGTGGTGAGCCTCGCGGAGCCGGGCGCTTCGGTCGGTGCGGCGTTATGGCGCGAAGCGGCGGCAGGCGGTGCCGCGGCACTGGGCGAACCCGCCGGTGGGATCGCCCCCGGCAAGGCGGCCGACCTGGTCGTTCTCGACCCGGACCATCCGAGCCTGGCGGGGCGCGACGGCGATGTTGCCCTCGATGCCTGGATTTTCGCGGCGATCGGCTCGGCCCTCACGGAAGTCTGGGTCGGGGGGCGGCGCATCGTCGAACAGGGCCGTCACCCCGGCCGCACGGCAGCGGCCGAAGGGTACCGGCAGGCACTCCGGCGGTTGGCGGAGCGTTTCTAGGGAAGGGTGCGGATGACGCGTCCCGCCGCCGGTACCTACTGCGCCGCCGGATTACTCCGCCGCCTGCGCCTGACCGGCTGACTGGATCTGCGCCCAGACGCCGTCCAGAAGCTGCCAGCGCATCTCGGTTGAGGACCGGACAGCCTGGATCGCCTTGGCCTGAAGTTCGGGCGTCGTCGCGTAGCGGTGCGCGAGTTCGAGGCCGATGCCGGCATGTTCCTCGTCGCCTTCGATATGGACCCAGAAGAAATCCAGCTCGTCGCGTGTGAAGCCCATCTTCTCCATCGCGCTGACATAGGGCGGGTAGAGGGTCGGCAGCTGGCCTTCGAGCGCGACCATGATGCCGGCGCAGGTCTCCGCCAGCTCGCGGACGTTCGTCAGTTCCCAGATCCAGGCACGCATCGCGCGGGTCGAGGGCAGCACGAGACCGTTCTCGTCGCCATGATGCAGATCGTCCTCGTCGACACCGCAGGCCTTGGCGAACTTGACGAGCAGCTGCGGGTGGCGCTTCTCCGGATTCTCGCAATCCTCCTCGCCCAGAAGATTCTCGAGCAGGTGCATGCGGGCGTCGAGGTCCGGCAGGCGGCAGAAGATATGGGCGAACTGCTGCGGCACCGTGTCGATGTAATAGAAGTGCTGGGTCGCCCAAAGGCCCAGCTGGGCGCGCGAGAGCTCGCCCTTGGCCCAGGCCTCGCTGAAGGGATGGGCGCCGCCATGGCGCGGCTTGCGGGCGGCCTCGAGGGCCTTGAAGAAGTCTTCCTTGGCGAGAAGCTCGGTCATCGTTTTTCTCTCCTGCGATCGGGGGCGTGGGTCGTTATGCCGTGGGGGTACACTGGCGGGCTCAGGTCGGCCGTACGACGCGTCCAGCGTCCTCGGCCGTGAATTCGTTGTGGCAGTGCGGGCAATGCAACAGGGCGTCCGGCTTCGCCAGCAGGGCGTTGGCGACGTGAAACCACCCACTGCATCCGGCGCATTTCACCCAATTGGTGTTCCCGGTCTTTTCATACCAGGCGGGGGCGGGGTTGGTCATGACTTGGGCCATCCCTCGGAAAAGTCGCCGTCCAGCGCGGCTTTCGCGGCGGCGACCGCCGCGTCGGGCACGCGAGAACGGGGCGGCGTCAGGTGCGGGGCGTCGTCGTCGGGGCTCGGCGGCAGGGTCGCGTCGATGGCGATCTTCGACGTCGTGTTGGCGCCGGCCGGGATCGAGGGGTCGAGCATGGAGCCGGAAAGGCCCGGCACGACCCAGCTGTCCCGGTGCCATTGCACCCGGGTCGCGACCGCCCACAGGACCTCTCGCTCGTCGAAGATGTCGACATCGGTGTCGACCGCGAAGACGGCCTTGACCCTGCGGTCGGAGAGTGCGGCCATCAAGGCGTCGCGCGCCTCGCCCACCGCGGGGTCGTCCATCTGCAGGTAGCCGTGGAAGCGCCGGCCGGAAACCGGCATGTGGACATTCACCAGCGACGGCGCGATCCGCTTCACATGGGCGTAGACCTTGCCCTCGTTGACCATGTTGTCCGGCACCAGCGCGTCCGCGAGGCCGGAGCCGCAGTCGTGATAGATGGCGGTGCGCCGACGCGTGATCGCGGTGATCTCGCAGACCGGCGCCAGGACCTGCGGGCCGACATAGCCGGTATATTCGCCGAAGGGGCCGTCGGCCTCCACCACGTCCGGCGGCACGAACCCTTCGATCACGATCTCTGCGTCGGCGGGGACCATGACGGTCTCCCCATGGGTCACTGTCGGCACCAGTCGCACGGGCTCCCCGGCCAGTCCGCCGGCGGCCGACCAGTGGCTTTCGGGGTATTTGAGCTTCGCCTGCGATCCCATGAGCACGGCGGGATGATGGCCGATCCAGAAGGCGATCGGCATCGCTTCTCCCCGCGCCCGGTATTTCCGGAGGTTCCGCATGTTGTGGCTGCGGGCGTAGGGGAAATAGGACATGCGCCGCGGCCCCTTGATCCAGCAACGCTGGATCGCCGTGTTGTCGACGCCGCTTTCCGGATCCCGGGTCGTCGCATGGGCGGCGGTCAGATAGGGGCCGGGATCCAGATGGTGCTGGATCGTCGCTGGCAGGTCGAGGAGCGAGGCCTCCTCGCCCTCCAGAACGATTTCCTGGACCGGCGCGTCGGCGCGACCGACCGTCACAGGGTCGATCCCGGCACCGGCCTTTTCAGCATAGCTCCGCGCCGCCTGGCGATGGTCGGAAAATCCCAGCGCCGCGGCCATCAATTCCCGGCTCGCGGTCAGGTTGGTGACGAGCGGCAGTCCGCTCTCCCGCCCGTCGGCCAATGTCGGCGCGTTGAACCACAGTATGGGAAAACGCCCCCGCCGCTCCAGCTCGTGCTGAAGCGCGGTCGCCTCGTAAGCGCAGGCGACGGCCCGGTTCGGCCGATAAACGGCCTCGCCTACGCTGTCGAGATAGCTTCTGAGATCGAGCACGCGGGCCCCATTTCCACACTGTGGACGATCAAGTTGGTATAGGATTATGCCAATCCAGTTGTTATAAAGCTATAACAAGATTGACCCACGACGGAAACGACACCGTAAGGATGGACGGTGCGGCGATGACCGCAAAACGGCGAACGGCAAACAAGGCGGCTGAGATCGATGTGCCAGGGACCGATGTTCCTGGTCCCGATGTTTCTGGCCTCGATGTGCCGGGGGGCGGCGCGGCGGATGTCGCGGCTCCGGCGGCGGGTGTCGATCCGCGGATCCGTGCGCCCCTGTACCATCAGATCTATCTCATCCTGCGCCAGCGGATCGAGGACGGGACCCATCCGGCGGGCAGCCTGCTGCCGTCGGAGAACGAGCTCGCCGACGCCTACGGGGTCTCCCGGATCACGAGCCGGCGGGCTCTCGAGGAGCTGGTCGCCGATGGCCTGGCAAAACGGGAGCGCGGCCGGGGCACGAGGGTTCTTGCAAAGGTGGACCCGCCGCAGCTGGCCGAGAGTTCGGTCGACGGGCTGGTCGAGAATGTCACCCTGTGGGGCGAGCGGACGACCGTCGATATTCTTGAATATGGCCTGGTCCCGGCACCGGTCGCCGTCGCGAAGGAATTGGGGGTCGAGCCCGGAACGCCGGTCCACCGCTGCATCCGCATCCGGCGTCTCAACGGCCGGCCGGTCGGCCATGTCACGAGCCATGTGCCCTCGGATATCGGTGCCTTGTTCAGCCGAACGGAGCTGTCGGAGACGCCGCTCCTCGCCCTCCTGCAGCGCAAGGGGATCGAGGCGGCGCGCGCCGACCAGACACTGACCGCGACCCTGGCGGACCCGCGGGTCGCGCGCCTTCTGGGCGTCGAGGTCGGTGCGCCTCTCCTGCGCAAGCTGCGCGTCGTGCACGATGCCGACGACCGCGCGGTCGAGCATATCGACGTCCTGTACCGGCCGGACATGTACCGCTTCCGGCTGTCCATGACACGGGACGACACGACGGCCGGCGACTGGACGCCGACCGGCTGATATCACGCCGCGACCGCGACGCTTCACAACTCCGTCATCTCCCGACGGCGCCGCCGGCCTCCTGCGTTAGGGGCTGTGTGAGACGCCAAGAAACAGGAGATCGACAGATGCGTACCCCTCTCGCAGCCTGCCTGACCGCCGCCCTGCTGCTGGGTGGCGCCGGCGGTGCGCTCGCCCAGGAGCGTGGCTACTACAACAACGGCGGCAAGAACGCCCACCATGGCAACGCCCACCATGGCAACGCCCACCAGGGCAAGGCCAACAAGGGCAAGGCCCACACGGGCGGAAACAAGGCGATCAAGAAGGCCGCGCCGCGCAACAACGGCCGAAACGTGAACGGCCGGGCGGCGAACCAGAATCGCGCCGCCCGCGGCCGAACGAACCGGAATGCCTATACCAACCCGCGCGCCCCGCGGACCGGCTAAGGCCAACCGCCGGCGACGTAGGGGAACCGCTACGTGACCGTCCCGCCGCGCCGCCGGGTCTATCGCGGCCAAGTTTACCGTCCCTATTACGGCTGGCAGCCGGTGCCCTACCACTACGCACGGCGCCTGCATCACCGGCCGGGCCATCGTTACTACCGGGACGGCAACGACGTCGTGATGATTGCGATCGCGACCGGCATCGTCGTCGAGGTTCTGCGCAACGTGCTTGACTGAGGTCGCTCTCGACAAGGCCCGGCCGCCCCGGAACTCCCGCGGGCGGCCGGGAAGTTTCTCGCGACGGAATGGGCGGCCACCGCCGTTAGAAGACTGATGGGCAGACAGGCGACCGGGCCCAGACAGACGCCCGGCGGATTGCCCCCATCGTCTTCAGGGGCGGGACCGTCGGGTCGCCCGTCGGCCCCCAAGTCCGAACGGGCGGATCGGCGTGTCGCGGATGACCGGCGCGGTCGATGACGGGCGAACAGCCCGGCCATCGCCATGGGTGCCGTGCCCGCTTCCCCCCTTGGTGCCGCGGCAGCCTGCCTTCTTTCGCGACCCCTCCGGCGCCGGCCCCCTCCCGGCGCCGGAGGTATTTTCGGGGTGCGACGGCCGGCCCCTCTTCAGCTCGGGCTGCGGTATTTGATGAAAGGCGTGAGCTGTCCGACCTTGTCGTAGAGCTTCCGTGCCGTCGTGTTGAAATCCTGGGTCAGCCAGTAGGTCTGGCTGGCTCCCCGTGCCTCCGCCGTCCGGTAGACCGCCTCGATCAGGGCGCGCCCCGCGCCGCCGCCCCGTATATCCGGGCTCACGAACAGATCCTGCAGATAGCAATAATCGCCGATCGTCCAGGTCGAGCGGTGGAAGTGATAATGCACGATGCCGACGGGCCGGTCGTCGTCACCCACCGCGCAGAAGCCGCTGGGGTCCTCCCCCTCGGTCATCAGCCGCCGCCAGGTCGTCTCGGTAACCTCCTCCGGGACCCGGGTCTCGTAAAAGGCCAGGTACCCCTGCCACAGCGGTTCCCAATCCGCGCGGTCCCGGGCCTCAATCGGCCGGATCGTCCAGTTCATGCCTTGCTCCTCCCCGGTTTGGCGGCCGTTGCCGCCATCTTCGGCGCCGGCGCTTTCGCGTAATAATGCCACAACAGGTGCGCGACCGCGCCGCGCCAGGGGCGCCAGGCCTCGCCGATCTCCAGCATCGCCTTGCGGTTCGGCCGGTCCTCCAGGCCCTTCATCCGCTGGGCCGCGATCATGAGGGCCAGGTCGTCGACCGGCCACATGTCGGCCCGGCCCAGGGCGGAAAGAAGATAGATCTCCGCCGACCAGCGCCCGATGCCCTTGATCTGGACCAGCTCGGCGATGGCCTCCTCGTCGCCGAGGCGCGGCAGGCGGTGCAGCCGCACGGCGCCGGAAGCAATCGATTCCGACAGGTGCCGCGCATAGGCGACCTTCTGCCGGCTCAACCCCGCAGCCCGCAGGGCGTCGTCTTCAAGTGCGAGGACCGTCTCCGGGAGCATCGGGTCGACAGCGGCCTCAACCTTTGCCCAGATCGAGGCAGCCGCCTGGATGGAGACCTGCTGTCCGACGATGGCCCGGAACAGCGCCTCGAAACCCGGCTTCCGGCGGCGCAGTTTCGGAAAGCCCACCAGCCGCAGCGCGTCCGCGACATGGCCGTCTCGGTCGGCGACTTCTTGCAGCCCGGCACGCAGGCTCTTGTGGGTCAGTCTGGTCACGTTGGCGGCCTTCTTCGATGGTGTCGCGATCACACTCGATCCGGCGGCGCTTGTCACGGGGAGAGCGCATCGCTTCTATGGCGTCGCCATGACTGGAACCGTCACCCGCTTCGCCCCCAGCCCGACGGGGCTTCTGCACCTGGGCCATGCCTATTCCGCCCTGTTTGCCTGGCAGGCGGCCAGGGACGCGCACGGCCGTTTCCTGCTGCGCATCGAGGACATCGATCCCGGCCGGTGCCGGGAAGAATTCGTCGGCGCGATCATCGAGGACCTCGCCTGGCTCGGGCTCGACTGGGAAGAACCGGTCCGGCGTCAGTCGCGCCATTTCGACGATTATCGCGCAGCGCTCTCCCGGCTCGAGGCAGCGGGTCTCCTCTATCCCTGCTTTTGCACCCGGGCGGAGATCGCGGCGGAGATCGCACGGGCGGGCGGCGCGCCCCAGGGACCGGACGGGCCGATCTATCCCGGTACGTGCCGGTCGCTCCCGGCGGCGGAGCGCAGGGAGCGGATCGCCCGCGGCGAGGGCCATGCGCTCCGGCTCGACGTCGCGGCGGCGTCGGCACGGGCGGGGCGGCTCACCTGGCACGACCGGGACGCCGGCACGATCGAGGCGGCGCCGGAAATCCACGGCGACGTCGTCCTGGCGCGGAAGGACGTTCCCACCAGCTATCATCTGGCGGTCACCCTCGACGACGCCCTCCAGGGCGTGACCCTGGTGACGCGCGGCGTGGACCTTCTACCCGCGACCCACATTCATCGGCTGCTCCAGGCGCTTCT
>CAYGKX010000033.1:12993-17062 GCA_964350225.1 uncultured Rhodospirillaceae bacterium
GGCGGCAGCGGCCAGGGGCGGGCGCGTTCGAAGGCGCGGGCGGCGCGCAGGACCATGGGGTCCTCATAATGGCGTCCCACGATCTGCAGGCCGGCGGGCAGACCGTCGACGAGGCCACAGGGCACGGTCGCCGCCGGGTGGCGGGACAGGTTGAAGGGGTATGAAAAGGGCGTCCAGTTGACCCAGGACCGCTCCTCCGCCGTCTTCGGCGTGTTCAGGCCGACCGGGAAGGCGACCAGGGGCAGGGTCGGGGTCAGCAACAGGTCGTAGGTCTGGAAGAACCGGTTGATGCGGAAGGTCAGCTCCCGTCGCGCCTGGACGGCTGTTAGATATTCGGCCGTGGTGTAGTCTGCACCCACCTTCGCGATCCCCGCGAAACCCGGGTCGATCAGATCCTTCTTGTCGTCCGGCAGTGCGGCGACGAGCTGGGCCGCGATGGCGAACCAGTGCGGCGTGAAGATGTCGCCTGCATCCGCCAGATCCGGCTCCGCCTCCTCGACGATGGCGCCCAGTTCCCGGAAGGCGATCGCCGCGGCCTCGACCGCTGCTGCGATGCCCGGTTCGACCGGGTGGCCGTTCAGGTTCGGACTGAAGGCGATCTTCAGGCCCGCCACGCCGCCGTCGAGGCCGTCGAGAAAGCTCTTCTCCGGCGCCGGCAGGCAGTAGATGTCGCGCCAGTCGGGCGGCGAGACGATGTCGAGCATCAGCGCGGCGTCCGCGACCGTCCGGGTCATCGGCCCGACATTGGCGAGGCTGCCGAAGGGGCTGAGCGGCCAGGCAGCGACCCGCCCGAAGGTCGCCTTGTGCCCGAAGATGCCGCTGAAACCGGCGGGAATTCGGATGGACCCGCCCCCGTCGGTGCCGAGGTTGAGCGTGCCCATGCCCAGGGCGGCCGCGACCGCGGCACCGCCGGAGGAGCCGCCCGGCGTCCGTTCCGGGTTCCAGGGGTTGCGGGTGATGCCGGTCAGGGGGCTGTCCGTCACGCCCTTCCAGCCCATTTCCGGCGTCGTCGTTTTGCCGACGATCACGGCGCCGCCTTCGCGCAGCCGGGCGACCGTGGGGGCGTCTTCCTCCCACGGCTGGTTCGGGTCGACGGTCTTCGAGCCGCGCCGCGTCGGCCAGCCGCGCGTCAGGATCAAATCCTTCACCGTCGTCGGCACGCCGTCTGCGGGGCCAAGCGGCGCTTGCTTGCGCCACCGGGCCTCGGACGCCTGGGCGGCGCCCATCGCCGCATCCCGGTCGACGAGGACGAAGGCGTTGTAGGTGTCCTGAAACCTGTCGACCCGGGCAAGCACCGCCTCCAGGGCCTCGACCGGCGACGCCGATCCCGCGCGGAAGAGGGCCGTCAGCTCGGCGACGGGCAGGAGCGCGAGATCGGTCGCGGATCCGGTGGTCATTGGCGCAGCTCCGAAACGATGGTCAGGTAGTCGGGGTCGGCGGCCGTCAGGTACCCATGGCGGACCAGGAAGTCGATGACGACCAGGTTGCAGTTGAATTTGAACTCCTCGGTCTCCCGCACGATCCGAGCGACCTCGGCGAGGGGCATGCGATAAAAGTCCGAATGTTCCCCGTCGCCGCTGACCGGCCGGAAGTCGTCGGGCAATTCCAGGTCGTAGCAGAACTGGACATCCGGCTTCAGGCCCTCGGGAAACTCGACGCAATAGGTGATGGCGCCGACCGCGACGGCCCGCCGCGCGGCCGCCTCGTCGAGGCTCGCTTCCTCGGCGCATTCCTTGATCAGGTTTTCCTCGACGGTGAGGCCGATCGGCTGGCCGCCGGCGACCATGTTGTCGAGTTTGCCGGGCGCGACCGCCTTGTCGTCGGCGCGGCGGCCGACCCACATGTCGATGCCGCCGGCGGTCCGGACGAAACCGTTCAGATGCACGCCGTAGGCGCGCACGCCGAAAAAGGGCACCGCGCCCCGGTCCAGGCGGAAGAAGGGCTCCGCGCCGAATGTCGTCGCGACCGGATAATCCTCGTTGCGCACCCGCCGGATGTGCCCGTCGACATCCAGACGGTCGACAACCTCCGCGACCGCGGCGCTGCGCGCCTCGAACCCGTCGAGGCCGGGCGCCAGCGCGATGCCGCTTCCGTCCTCCAGGAAGACGCCGGGATGGTCCAGCAGCACGCCGACGCGGTCGTGCCGGATCCAGCCGACCCGCGTGCCGTCGACCGAGAAAGGTGCGTAGTTTGCGAGATCGCGCCGATTGCAGGCGCGGATATGGTCGAGATAGCTCACAAACTCTCCTCGGGTGGCGCCGGGTGACGGTCATAGGTGCCAACACCCTGGACGACCAGAAAACGCGCCACTTCCGGCCCCAGGTTGCGGACCCGGTGCGGGGTTCCCGGCGGCGCCTCGAACTCCTCGCCGGGCGCGAGTTCCACGCGGTCCCGCTTGATGGGGGGCTGGCCCTGCCCTTCCCCATGGGTCGCGACTTCGATCCGCCCGGAAAGGCAGACGAAATGGTCCGCGATCTCGCTGTGGCGGTGCCACGGGATCGTGCCGTGCGGGGCCAGGGACAGGCGCGCAACGCGCAGGTCGCGCGTCTCCATCACGACCTCCGCGTCCAAAATGTCCGCGCCGTCGTCGTCGGCCGTCGGCGTCTCTTCAGTCATGCACGTCCCCCGATACCCGGCACGGCGCCGATGATAACGGCTCGACCCGTGGCGGGATAGGGAGGCGGGCGTCAATCGACGAAGGATTTGACCGAACTCAGGACCGTCCGAACCGTGACGACGGCGCGCAATTGCGCCGCGACCAGATCGCGCCCGGGCGCGTCCAGCCCCTCGACCTGCAGGTCGACGGCGAGTTCGTCGCCGCGCCGGCCGCCGCGGACGCTGTGCATATAGGAGGGGACGAGCCCGCGTTTGGCCACGACCTCCAGCAGCCGGCCCAGGGTGCCCGGATGACAGTCGGCGACGACGTGGAAGCAGGCGGTTTCCGCCTTGGGCGCGAGGGATCGGGGAAGAACGGATTGCGAAGCCGCCGGCGCGTCGGCGCCGGCCTGAGAAGCGTAGGACATTTCGGAACTCCTGATACAGCGATGTCGGGATGCGTGCGCACAAACGCCCCGGCGCTCCGCCCTCACTGGGTGCGGAACACCGGGCCCGTAATTCGCTGGATCAGGTTGCGTCGCATGGGCGGGACGCTACCGCCCGGGCGGGTCTACGGTCAAGTCCTCCCGACAGTCGACTCGTATGGGTAGATGGTGGGGTATAATCTCCGTGATGTGCTATATCTTGTTGACTAGATGGCGCTGAGTTTCTATTTTCATTAATACTTTATTAACCATTATCGAACCGATGCCCGATTCACTGCATCTGGACGGCTTGTTCGACGACCCGCGCTCCCTGGTTTCGGACTGGCACCGCGACCTGGACGGTTCGCTCCACACCCTGGCGGATTTCACCCGCCGATTTCCGCCGGGCATGGCGGCAGGCGGTGTCTATCTCGTTGGCTTCGGCAGCCGGCGGCTGACGGCGCTCGTCGCCGGACACTCGGAAGATATCTCGCACGACCTGTCGCTTCTGGCTCTTGACGGGCAGGTCACCGGGTTCCGTCGCTACGGCGGCCTCCACGCGACCTACCTGACAGCGCCCGCGGCCTTTCGCGCGGGCATTGCCCGTTTCCTGATCGAGCGGCTTCGTCCCGTCCTTGCGGACCGCATTCCGCTGGTTGGGCCGGAGGCGGTGCCGTTGCCCCCCGAGTTCGGTGGGCAGCCGCACCGTCGCCCGCCCTCCTTCCTCGTCTAGAGCGGACGTGCTCTCGCCGGCTCAGGCCGGCAGGCGGGTGCGGACGTCTCCCCGGGAGGCCCTCGATCAAGAAAAAACCGGCCGCCTCAGGGCGGCCGGTTTTCCTTATGGCGACCGGAGGGCCGCTATTTCGTGTAGACGCCCTCGATCTCGAGGAACAGGGTCACGTCGTCGCCGATCGCGGGCAGGAACTTCGTCATGCCCCACTGGCTGCGCTTGAGATTGACGACCGCCGAGAAGCCCGTGTGGATCTCGTTCTTCTTGCGGAAATGCGGCGTCTTCTTGTTCCAGGTGAAGTCGAATGTCACCGGCTTGG
>CAYGKX010000034.1:0-16868 GCA_964350225.1 uncultured Rhodospirillaceae bacterium
AAGACGATCGCGTTACTGTCGAACCGTCCGTAGGGAGGACTGGTTCCGTCGACGAAGCTCGCGGCGCACTTTGCGGCCTTCGCGGGGTCCTCGCGGATAAGTGTCGCAACGGCCTCTCGATGCGCCTTGGCCATTTCGGTCATGCGGGCGAGAACCAGTTCCGAGGCGAGCGGCGGCCGCTCGTCTGCGTTCAGGAGGCCAAAGAGGATCAGCGAAGCCGCCGTCTCCGGCCGCCCCTGCAATCGGAGCGCAAGGCGATTGAACTCCGGGACGGACAACGGCAGCGCGTGCGGACCGATTTTGCCGCAGGAAGCATCGCGGGCCGCGTGGCAGTCGATCTCGACGGCCGCGGCCGGCACCGGCGCGGCAAGTGCCGCAAGCAGGATGGCCACGGCGGCAATCCCCCCTCGGCGCCTTCGACTTCCGGGCATCAGACGCCCCAGGACCAGAAGTCGCGGCCTTCCTTGAGAAGAAATCGGGACAGGACCATCTTGTGCACCTCCGATGCGCCGTCGACCAGCCGGGCCTGACGGGCATAACGATACATCCATTCAAGCGGCGTGTCCTTGGAATAGCCCTTGGCGCCGAGCAACTGGATCGAGGTGTCGATGGCCTTGTGGAGAACCTCGGACACCGCGACCTTGGCCATGGAAACCTCCTTTCGGGCAAAGTCGCCCTGATCGAGTTTCCAGGCCGCATGCATGGTCATAAGGCGCCCGACAGAGATATCCATCGCCGCTTCGCCCAGCATCCACTGTACGCCTTCATGTTCGGCGAGCGTGGTTCCGAAGCTCTTGCGCTCCTCGACATAATCCGAGGCGATCGCCAGCGCCCGCTTGGCCATGCCGAGCCAGCGCATGCAATGGGTAAGCCGTGCAGTACCGAGGCGGATCTGCGTCGCCTTCAACCCGTCCCCGACGTCCATGAGAACGTCCTCCTCGGGGATCTCGACATCCGTGTAGGTGACCTCGCAATGGCCGCCATGCTCCTCCGGCCCCATGATGTCGATGCGGCGTTCGATCCTGAAGCCGGGGGTGTCGTCGCGATGCAGGAAGGCCGTAAGGCCCTTGCGGGGATCGTCCGATGTGCGGGCGAGAACGATGAAATGCCTGGCGACGCCCGCGCCGGTGATGAACCATTTGTGCCCGTTCAGGACCCAGCGGTCGCCCTTCTTTTCCGCTTTGGTGAGCATCATGCCCGCCGGGTCGGAGCCGGAGCCGGGATGGGGTTCCGTCATGACGAAGGAGGACCGGACCGCGCCGTCGACGATCGGCTGCAACCAGCGTTCCTTCTGATCCTCCGTCCCGACCCGATTCAGAAGGATCATGTTGCCGTCGTCCGGCGCGGCGCAGTTGAAGGCGACGGGCCCGAAGATCGAGCGGCCCGCCGTCTCGTAACAGGCGGCCATGCCGACGACCGGGAGCCCCTGCCCGCCCCGCTCCCGGGGCATTGCGAAGCTCCAGAGCCCTTCCGTCTTCGCCTTTTCCCGAACCGCGGCGAGCGCTGTGTCGTTGATATTCTCGTGCTCGTCGTAGCTCGCCGGATCGCTCTCGAGCGGAATGACATGCGCGTCGAGAAAGGCGTCGATGCGCCGGCAATAGTCCTGGATATCAGGGGACAGATTGAAGTCCATGCCCGATCCTCTCTTTTTGTCGTGAATATCCGATGTCGTCGCGGTCAGACGGACGCGACCGACAGCCCGCCGTCGACGGTGACGACGCTGCCCGTCATGTAGCGGCCGGCGGACGACGCCATCGTCAGGAGGATCGCCTCCATGTCCTCCGCCGCGCCGAAATCGCGCTGCGGGATGCGCTTGCGCAGGCCGTCTCCGGCCTCGCCAGCAAGGAAATCCCGATTGATATCGGTGATGATATAGCCAGGCGCGATTGCGTTGACGCGGATATTGTATCGGGCGAGTTCCGTCGCCATCGATTTGGTGAGCTGCACCAGGCCAGCCTTGGAGGCGCAATATTCGTGGACCTGGGAAGAAACCCGGTCATAGCCCAGGACCGAGGAGATGTTGATGATCGAACCCGGCAGGCTGTGATCGACCAGCCTGCGGGATACCTCCCAGGACAGCATCCAGGCGCCTTTCAGGTTCGTGTCGAGAACCGTGTCCCAGTCTTCCTCGCTATGCTCGAAGATGGGCTTGCGGGCAACGATGCCGGAATTGTTGACGACGATCTGGACCGGGCCGAGTTCCGCCTCGACGGTATCCACCGCGGCAACGATGCTCGAACGGTCGGTCACATCCATCGCGACGGGCAGCGCCCGCCCCCCGGCCGCGGCGATCTCCTCGGCGAGCGCGGTGAGCTTGTCGACACGGCGGGCGGCGACACCGACCTTTGCGCCGTTCTCTGCCAGCATGCGGGCGAAAGCACCGCCCAGCCCGCCCGAGGCGCCCGTTACGATGGCGACCTGGCCGCCGAGATCGAAATTCACTGCCATAATTCTTATCTGCCCCTCGGTCTTTGCACCGGCTGGTTCGAGAATTTCGGCGCCTCGCGGCCGGTGCCCCGCGCGGCGTCGCGTCGGGCCGCCTGGGCCGCCCATTCATCCGACAGGTTGCGCAACTCATCGCCGCCGACCTCGCCGCCTCTCTGGCGGTCCGGCCGGCGTTCCTTGCGGCCCCGGCCGCGCCGCGGCTCGGGCTCTCCCTTGGGTTTGCGCTTGCGGAACAGAAACCACCCAATGGCGACGGTCAATACCATCGTCACCAGCGCCTCTTTCCACAGGATGTAGGCCGGCACGACGATCTGCGCCCAGGACAGCAGGATACCCATGGAGAAGACCTGGTTGATCAGAAGGCACACCAGGCGGATCCACCGGTTGCCGCAGCGCCACAGCGCCGTGCCGGTGAAGACCGTCACCACCAGCCAGATCATGAACAGGATCTGGTTGTTGCGGCTCGCCGGATTGATCTGATCGATGAAACCGCCGAACCCGGAAAAGAAGTTGTCCATCGTAGCCTTTCTGCGCCGCTACCAGGCCAGTTGCAGGATCTCCAGGACCTGCGATATGTCCGAGATCGGCCGGGGATTCGACCGAACCATCATGTTCCCCAGGCTGCCTTCGGCAATCTGGTCCAGCTGATCCTCCGTTACGCCGGCGTCCCTCAGGCGGGTTGGCAGTCCGAGTCGCGTCACCAGTGCCTCGACGAGATCCGCCGCGTCCCCGTCCGGGTCGCCCAGGGCGCCGGCAATCGCTGCCTGCTGCGCCGCCGTTGCCGGTTTGTTGTAACGCAGAACCGCGGGGAGCATCACACAGCTTGTCACGCCGTGTGGCATGCCCGCGACGGCACCCAGTTGATGTCCGATTCCATGGCTCGCACCGTAGGGCACGCGGGCGATTCCGAAAGCGGCGAGCCAGACGGCCAATTGACATTCGAGACGTGCGGCCGTGTCTTCCGGCGCTTCGGAAGAGCGCGGGAGCGCCTCAGCGAACAGGCGCAGGGCGTGAAGGCAGGTCGCGTCCGTCAGGGCGTTCGGCGCGGCAGAGCAGACGCTCTCCACCGCATGATCGACCGCGCGGATCCCCGTCGACAGCCACAGGTCGCGCGGCGTGTAGAGGGTCGCGGCGGGATCGAGAACGACAGCGAGAGGCACGGCGTCGGGCGACAGGTAGGCATCCTTGATGCCGCGTGCGGGATCGGTGACGCCAGCGAGATTGCTGAACTCCGCCCCGGATAGGGTCGTCGGTACGGCTATCTGCCGGACGGGTGACGGCCCCACTCTTGGCAGGACCGGTTTCCCTTCCTCATCCAAAGCCACCGCTTTTTCCAGTAATCCTCCTGTTTCATTTATGTTTTCAGAAAGACATAAGAGTGTCGCCTTGACGGTATCGATGACGGTGCCGCCGCCGATACTGACGATCAGATCGGCCGACAGGTCCCGGGCCCGCGACGCGCAGGCGATCACGGTTTCGATGGGCGTATGTTCGCGGCAACCGTCGAACCTGCCCGCGAGGCGCGGGCCGAGCGCGCTTTCGATGCGGTCGACCACGGGGGTCCTTGTCAGGAGGCTGCGCGAGGCGACGACAAGGATCCGTGCGGCCCCCGCCCGTTCGGCCTCTTCCAGGACAGCTTCCGCCGCGGGCCGGCCATAGGTCACCCGCTCCTGGCGGAGGAACTGGAAGGTCGCCGCAAGCCTCGCTCCGCTGTCGGGCGTATCCCGCATCTGTGCCTCTCGTCCTCCCCTCGCCGGAGACGGCAGCTCCCCCGATTGTGAGCGCCGCCCGCTGTTCTTTGCCGCCGCCGGACGTTAGAGTGCGGCCATGAGCAAGACAATCACGATCGACATCGTCTCCGATACGGTCTGCCCCTGGTGCTTCATCGGCAAGCGGCGGTTCGAGGCGGCGATGTCCCGCCTGCCTGAGGACGTCACGCTCCAGATCGCCTGGCGGCCCTTCCAGCTCAACCCGGACATGCCGGAGGGCGGCCTCGACCGGCGCGAGTATCTGGAAACCAAGTTCGGAGGACCGGAAGGCGCGAAGCGGGTCTACGGGGCGATCAACGAGGCCGGCAGTACGGTCGACATTCCGTTCAATTTCCCTGGCATCCCGAAAACCCCTAACACGGTGAAATCGCACAAGCTGATCGATCTCGCGGGCCGGGAAGGATGTCAGGACGCGGTCGTGGAGGCGCTTTTCAACGCCTATTTCATCGACGGCAAGGATATCGGAGACATCGACATTTTGAGCGCGGTCGCCGCGGCCGCGGGTATGGACGGGTCGGCTGTCCGCGCCTACCTCGCCTCCGCCGAGGACGACGACCGCATCCGCGAGGAAGACGCGATGGCCCGCCGGATGGGCGTGACCGGCGTCCCTTGCTTCATTCTGAACCGGAAATACGCGGTTTCCGGCGCCCAGGATCCGGACGTCTTCGTTCAGGCCATCGAAATGACGCTCGAGGCCGAGGCGAAGGAAGCGGAGAAGGCGCCAGCCGCGGAGTGAAGCTGGCAGCTCCTTCGCGACGCGCTTCGCGCTCCTCAGGACGAAATTATCGATCCAATTGGATAAATGCGTTTCATCCCAAGGAGCCGGCGCCTGGAAGGAAGGATGAGGCGCGCAAAATAATCATGCGCCAGAACGCTCAGCCGCCCGCAATCTCGGCCAATTGCGTCATCAGGCGCGTCAGCCCCTTAACCCGTGTCTCCGGCTGGTCCCACTTCCGGCGGTAGACGAGCTTGTTGTCCGGACGGAGCTTCGCGGTGCCCGCCTGCTGGGCGATGAACTGGACCAGCCCGCCGGGATTGACGAAATCGTCCTTGTGGAAACTGACCACGGCGCCCTTCGGCCCCGCATCCACCTTCGCGACGCCGGCCCGGAGGCAGAGGCGCTTCAGGGCGATGATGTCGAGGAGGTTCTTCACCTCCTGCGGTAGCGGGCCGAACCTGTCGATGAGCTCCGCGGCGAAGCCCTCTATCTCCTCGCCGTCGACGAGTTGGGAGATACGCCGATAGAGGCCGAGGCGGACACTCAGATCCTCGACATAACTGTCGGGGATGAGAACCGGCGTGCCGATCGCAATCTGGGGAGCCCATGTCTCTTCGGCGTCGAGGGAGGCCTGACCCGCGCTGTCCCGTGCTCTGGCGACCGCCTCCTCAAGCATCTGCTGGTAGAGCTCGATTCCGACCTCGCGGATCTGGCCCGACTGTTCCTCGCCCAGCAGGTTGCCGGCGCCGCGAATGTCCATGTCGTGGCTCGCGAGGGTAAAACCGGCACCGAGGGTATCGAGGGTCTGCATGACCTCCAGCCGGCGCAGCGCGTTGGGCGTCAACGGCTTGTCGGTCGGCAGGGTCAGGTAGGCATAGGCCCGTGTCTTCGACCGCCCCACCCGGCCGCGCAACTGATAAAGTTGGGCGAGGCCGAAACGGTCCGCGCGGTGGATGATGATGGTATTGACGGTCGGGATGTCGAGCCCGGACTCGATTATGTTCGTGGCGATGAGGATCTGCACCTCGCCGGCATAGAAGCGGGTCATGACCGCTTCCAGCTCCGCCGCCGTCATCTGCCCGTGTGCGACCTCGAAACGGACGTCGGGAATCAGCTCCTGCACCTGTTCCGCAACGCCGGCGAGATCCTCGATGCGGGGGCAGACATAGAAGACCTGTCCGCCGCGGAAAAGCTCCCGCTGGATCGCTTCACGTATGACGACCGGGTCGAAGGGGGTAACGAATGTCCGCACCGCCAGCCGATCGACGGGCGGGGTCGCGATAAGGCTCATGTCCCGGACGCCGGTCAGCGCCATTTGCAGGGTCCGCGGGATCGGCGTGGCCGTCAGGGTAAGGACATGAACATCGGCGCGCAGTTCCTTCAGCCGCTCCTTCTGCTTCACGCCGAAATGCTGTTCCTCGTCGACAATAAGGAGGCCGAGGTCGCGGAACTGGACGGAGGCGCCGAGGATGGCATGGGTGCCTACGACGATGTCGATCTCGCCGGCGGCGAGGAGTTTGCGCGTCTCCGCCGCCTCCTTCGCGGTTACCAGACGGGAAAGCTGGCCGACCCTGACGGGAACGCCCTCGAACCGGGTCTCGAAGGTCTTGAAATGCTGCCGGGCCAGCAGGGTCGTCGGCACGACCACGGCGACCTGCTTGCCGTCCATAACGGCGGCGAAAGCGGCGCGTAGGGCCACCTCGGTCTTGCCGAAGCCGACGTCGCCGCAGACCAGCCTATCCATCGGGCGGCCCGACGACAGGTCCCCCAGGACATCGTCGATCGCGCGCTGCTGGTCTTCCGTTTCCTCGAAGGGAAAGCGAGCCGCGAAGGCCTCATAGAGCCCTTCCTGGACGTTGATGACGGTTCCGTCCTTCAGCTCCCGTTGCGCGGCGATGGCGAGGAGTTTGTCGGCGATCTCCCGCACGCGGGCCTTGATCTTCGCCTTGCGCGACTGCCAGCCCGCCCCGCCAAGACGGTCCAGTTGGGCGCCGGAATCCTCCGCACCGTAGCGCGACAGCATTTCCATATTCTCGACCGGCAGGAACAGCTTGTCGCCGCCATCGTAGATCAGTCTCAGGCAATCATGCGGCGCGCTCCCGACCGTCACCGTCTCCAGGCCGTCATACTGTCCGATGCCGTGGTCGATATGGACGACATAATCGCCCTCCTCCAGCGAGGAGAGTTCGGTCAGGAAGGCCTCGGAACGCTTGCGCTGACGCCGGGCCCGGTGGATCAGGCGGTCGCCGAGGATGTCCTGTTCGGTGACGACGGCCAGATCCGGCGCAATGAAACCGCGTTCGAGCGGCAGAACCGCGAGCGCCACCGTGCCGGCCGGCAGGTTTGACGCATCCGGCCAGGTTTCGCTTCGTGCCAGCCGGCGGACGCCGTGGTCTTCCAGCAACGCCGCCAGCCGCTCGCGCGTTCCCTTGGTCAGCGCGGAGATGACAATGCGTCGGGTATCGTCGCGTTTCAGGTCGTCAACGCGCTTCCGGACGGCCTCGAACAGATCCTCGTCGGGGCTCGCCCGGACATCGGAAAAGTCGCGGCCGGGGCGTGCGCCCGCATCCGCCGCTCCGGACAGGTCGGTGGGGGCGGCAAAGGGGCTCAGGGCGGCAACCGGTCGGTCCGCCAGCCGGGCCTCCCAGTCGCCCTCGGTCAGATACAGCCGGTCCGGCGGCACGGGCTTGTATATGAAATCGCCGGCGGCCGGTTTCTTTTTCAGTTCGAGAAAGCTCCGGCGTGCGTCGTAATACTCGCCGATCAACTCGAGGCGCGCCGCGATCGCGGCCTCCGCCTGGTGATCGAGGCTTACGGGCGCATCCGGCAGATAGTCGAACAAGGTCACAAGGCCGTCGCCGTAGAACAGCGGCAGCCAATGTTCCATACCCGGATAGGCATGGCCCGCGCTGATCGCTTCATAAAGCGGATCGCTGCGCGCGTCGCCGAACAGCCCGCGATATCCCTCGCGAAAGGCGCGGATCCTGCCGTCGTTGAGCACGAGCTCCCCGACCGGGCCGATCTCGAACCGGTCGATCGGGTCGGCGGAGCGTTGGGAGACCGGATCGAACAGCCGCATGTCCTCGACTTCGTCGCCGAAGAGGTCGAGCCGGATCGGTTGCTCCGCCGCAGGCGGGAAGATGTCGAGGATTCCCCCACGCACCGCGACCTCTCCTGGCTCGCGGACGGTCCCGACCCGATGGAAACCGCTCTCGGTGCACTGGGCGAGGAAGGCCTCGACGTCCAGCCGGCCGCCTTTCCTGACGCTGCTGCCGCCTCCGGAGAAGGCCTCACCCGGCGGGACCCTCTGCAAGATGGCGGCGACGGTCGTCACGACGATCCGCGGGGCGGACCCGCCCGCACCGTCGGCCAGCCGGCTCAGGGTCGCCGCCCGCTCCGCGACGAGTTCCTGGTTCGGCGAGACACGGTCGTAGGGCAGGCAATCCCAGGCCGGAAAGCGCAGGACCTCGACCTCCGGCCCGAAATAGGCCAGGCAGGCAACCAGCCGGTCGAGCCGGGCATCGTCGCGCGCGACATGGAGAAGCGTTCCCGCCTCGCGCACGGCGCCAGCCAGGGCGAGGGCATCGGCTCCTTCGGGGGTTCCGCCCAGAACGGTCAGGCCATTGGCCCCGGGAAATTGCGATCCTTCAGGCATTTATCGGTCGTTGTGAAACTTGATGATGCGATCCAGGACGGCGCTCTGCTCCTCTGCGGGGACGGGCGCGCGTTGTACGATCCAGTTGTAGATATCGGGGTCGGGAACGTGCAGGATGGCTTCATACTGGTCCAGTTCCGCCGCGTCCATCGCGTCGAGCGCGCGATCGGCGAAGGGACCGAGCAGGAGGTCGAGTTCCTTCGTCCCGCGATGCCAGGACCGGAAACGCAGGCGCCGGCGGCGTGTTTCGAGGGTTTCCGTCTCTTCCGACGCCATGACAATCCGTCCGTGCCTCGCTCCGTTTCAGAGGGAAATTGACCCCTCTTTCGAGCCGCCTACGATATAGGGCCCTGCCGCGGCGCTGTCAGCCGTGAACTTTCCCCGCAAGCCCTCCGACCGCCCGACCCGATGCGACCGCAGATCCTCTTCCCGCTCTTCACGCCGGTGACGGCCCTCCCCGGGCTTGGTCCCCGGTTGGCGCCCCTGGTCGAAAAGGCGGCCGGTGACAAGGTGGTCGACCTTCTCTGGCACCTGCCGACCGGCATCATCGACCGCCGTTTCTCCCCGTCCGTCGCCGACGCCCCGCCCGGACGTATCGCCACACTGACGGTGACGGTCGAGACCCATCAGCCCGGCGCGACGCGACGGCAGCCCTACCGGATCTATTGCGCCGACAAGACCGGGACCCTGATCCTAACCTTCTTCCACGCGAAGCCGGATTACCTACTCCGTTCCTTCCCGCCCGGCGAAGTCCGGGTGGTGAGCGGAACGGTCGAGAGCTATCGCGGCGCCAAGCAGATGACCCACCCCGACCATGTCGGGACCGTCGAGGAGTGGGACAGCCTGGCCTCGGTCGAGCCGATCTACAGGCTCACCGCCGGCCTCACGCTCAAGGTCGTCACCAAGGCCGTGCGCGCGGCGTTGGGCAAGGCGCCGAGGGAACTGCCGGAATGGGCCGACCCGGCGCTCGTCGCCCGCAACGGCTGGCCCGCTTGGCGGGAGGCCCTGGATCGCGCCCATGCACCGGAGAGCGAACGGGACCTAGACCCTGGAACACCGGCGCGGACCCGCCTCGCCTATGACGAGCTTCTGGCCAATCAACTTGCGATCCTGCTCGTGCGGGCCCAGCAGCGGCGTCTGAAAGGCCGCTCGATCAAGGGCGACGGTGTCCTGCGGGATCGCGCGCTGTCCCGTCTGCCCTTCAAACTGACCGGTGCCCAGCGCCTGGCCCTGGCGGAGATCGAGGGCGATATGGCGGCAACGCACCGGATGCTGCGGCTGCTCCAGGGCGACGTCGGTAGCGGCAAGACTGTCGTCGCCTTTCTCGCGATGCTCAACGCCGTCGAAACCGGAGCCCAGGCCGCCCTGATGGCGCCGACCGAAATCCTCGCGCGCCAGCATTTCGAGACGATCTCCAAATTCGCGCAATCCAGCGGCGTGAAGGCCGCTCTCTTGACCGGTCGAGACAAGGGCAAGACGCGTACCCGGCTCCTCGAACTCCTCGCCCGGGGTGACATCGACATCCTGGTCGGCACCCATGCCCTCTTCTCTCAGGACGTCGCCTTCAAGGACCTGGCCGTCGTCGTCGTCGACGAACAGCACCGGTTCGGGGTCCATCAGCGCATGGCCCTGTCGGAGAAAGGGCTGCAACCGGACATCCTCGTGATGACCGCGACGCCGATTCCCCGGACCCTCCTCCTCGCCGTCTATGGCGACCTCGAAAGCTCCCGCCTCGACGAGAAGCCGCCGGGACGGCAACCGGTGGACACCCGCGTCCTGCCGGTCGACAAGCTTCCCGAGATCGTCGACGGAATCGCCCGGGCGATCGACGGGGGCGCGCAGGCCTACTGGGTCTGCCCCCTGGTGGAGGAAAGCGAGACGAGCGACCTCGCTGACGTCACGTACCGCCAAAAGCAGCTTCAACAGCGTTTCGGCGACACGGTCGGGCTCGTCCACGGCCGGATGAAGGCCGCGGAGAAGGACGCCGCGATGGCGCGTTTCAGCGCGGGCGAGACGCGGCTTCTCATCTCGACGACCGTCATCGAGGTCGGCGTCGACGTTCCAAACGCGACGGTGATGGTCGTGGAGCATGCCGAGCGATTCGGCCTCTCGCAGCTCCACCAGCTGCGCGGCCGCATCGGTCGGGGCAGCGGGCGGTCGACCTGCCTCCTGCTGTATCAGGGCCCCCTGGGCGAGACCGCGCGGGCACGTCTGAATATCCTGCGGGAAACGGAGGACGGATTCCGGATCGCCGAGGAAGACCTGAGACTGCGCGGCGGAGGCGAAATTCTTGGCGCCCGGCAGAGCGGGCTTCCGACCTTCCGGCTCGCCGTCCTGCCCGCCCATGAGGAACTCCTGGCCCTGGCCCGGGACGATGCCCGGCTCGCCCTCGACAGGGACCCCAGGCTCGAAAGCGACCGGGGCCAGGCGCTTCGGACCCTGCTCTATCTCTTCGAGCGCGACGAAGGCGTCCGGTTGCTCCGATCCGGCTGAAACGCCGCGTCATGCGCCGGGTTTGTCCCCCTTGCCCCCTGACCGGGCCTTCGCCTTTCGTCTCGGGCGCCGCGCGCCGCTTTGGGGCTCGGCGAGCGAGATGCCGTTGGTCTCCTGGTCCTTCGCGCCGACAATGCCCATCGAGATGATGATGCGCATGGCCTCCTCGACGCTCATCTTCAAGTACACGACATCCTCGACCGGATAATACAGCAGGTATCCCGAGGTCGGATTGGGCGTCGTCGGCACCATGACGCCGATGACCTGGTCCTTGGTGTGGCTCTGCACCTCCTCGCCCGGGTCACCGGTAACAAATCCGAGCACCCAGACCCCCTTGTGCGGGTATTGGACCAGGACGACCTGGCGGAAGGCCGACGACTGGGAGGACATGACCGTCTCGAGGATCTGCTTGGCGGCATGATAGACGCTGCGCAGCACCGGCGTATTGGACATGATCCGCTCGCCATAGCGCAGCGCGATCCGTCCGACATAGCCCGCCGCCATCCAGCCGATCAGGACCAGCAGGATAAAGATGATGAGAAGTCCCAGACCCGGCAGGCCGAATGGCAGGTAGGTGTTCGGGTTGTAGCGGTCGGGGATCATTCCCGTGACCCGCTCGTCGACGAAATCAATGACCAGCGCGGCAAGATAGATCGTGATCGCGAAGGGCGCTGCGACGAGGACGCCGGTCAGGAAATAGGTCCGGATCTTGCCGGCTTTGCGCAGCCCGCCCTTCTTGCCGCCGGGCGCGTCGACGCGCTTGACCCGCCGTACGCGCCGGACCTTGCGGACCTTGCGTCCGCCCGTGGACGGCTTTCCTCCGGTGTTCCCCTGTTCGGCCACCGCCCCCTCCTCCGCCCTCAAGCCCGGAAGAAGGCGATGAGGGCCTCGGCGGTCTCCTCCGGCGCTTCTTCGGCCAGGAAGTGACCGCAGTCGATAGGACGCCCGGTGACATCAGCCGCCCGTTCCCGCCAGGTCTCGAGCACGTTGTACATCGCATGCATCGCGCCCTGCTCGCCCCATAGCGCCAGGGTCGGGCACTGCACGAGTTTGCCGTCGTCGTCCTCGTCATGCCGGAGGTCCATGCTGGCGCCGGCCCGGTAGTCCTCGCAACTTGCATGGATCGTCGCCGGATCGCTGAAACAGCGGACATATTCCGCCATCGCCTCGGGCGTGAAGGCGTCCGGCAGGCTGCCCCATCGACCGAGCGAATAACGCAGGAAATATTCCGGGTCCGCGCCGATCATCCGTTCCGGAAGGCCGTCCGGCTGGATCAGGAAGAACCAGTGGTAATAGGCCGTCGCGAGGGCCTTGTCCGTATCCTGAAAGACGCGGTGGGTCGGCACGATGTCAAGGACGGCGAGGCGTTTGACCGCGTCGGCGTGATCCAGCGCCATCCGGTGGGCGACCCGCCCGCCCCGCTCGTGACCGGCGACGAAAAAGCGCTTGTGCCCAAGCTCGGCCATGACGGCGATCATGTCGCGCGCCGTCGATCGTTTTGAATAGACGAGGTGATCGGGATCGCTCTCCGGCTTGCCGCTGTCGCCATAGCCGCGCAGGTCCGCCGCGACGACGGTGAAATCCGCCGCCAGCGCGGGGGCCACCTTGTGCCACATGACATGGGTCTGCGGGTAGCCGTGCAGCAGCAGGAGCGGCGGCCCCTTGCCGCCGGCAACAAGGTGGATTTCCGTCTCGCCGGCGTCGATCCGCCGGGTATCAAATCCCTCGAACACGCGACCTCCCAGCCGTGGCCATGGGGGCGGAGCCTACGGGTTGGCGCCGCGCTTTGGAAGCCGGATTGATGCCAATCGGCGGAGGAGCGCTGGTGCCGCGTCGGATTGCTGCTATACAGCGCCCGTTCTGTCGTCAGTCGAGCGAGGCCGGGTCGTGCCCGAGATTGGAATTCCGCAGTATTTCATCCTGTTCGTTGCAGCGTTGCGGCTCGGCGAACTCGTCCTCGCGAACCGGAACACGCGCCGGCTGAAGGAACGCGGCGCGGTGGAGGTCGGTGCCGGTCACTATCCGGTCATGGTCCTGCTCCACACGGCCTGGATCGTCTGCCTGTTCCTCCTCATTCCCGCCAATGCCGCCGTGAACTGGTACTGGATGGCGGCATTCGGGCTCCTGCTGGCGCTGCGCGTCTGGACCCTGGCGAGCATCGGCCCCTACTGGACGACGCGGATCTTGACCTTGCCGGAGGTGCCTCTGGTCGCAAGGGGGCCCTATCGCTTCATCCGCCATCCCAACTATGTGGTCGTCGTCGGCGAAATCGCTGCGGTCCCCATGATCTTCGGCGCCTGGCGCCTGGCGGTGATCTTCACATTGCTCAATTTCGCGCTTCTGGCCTATCGCATCCATGTCGAGGACCGCGCGCTCCGTTCCAGACGCGCCCTGCGCTAGTGTGCCTGGATGGCGCCAGTCCTGCGCCGCCTGAACAGCCGCCCGAAGTCGTGGAGAATCGCCATCAGCGACGGGATGACGAACAGCACCAAGAATGTTGCATAAGCGAGCCCGAACACCATGGTGATCGCCATGGGGATCAGGAACTGGGCCTGCAGGCTGGTTTCGAACAGAAGTGGCGTCAGTCCGCCGATTGTCGTCAGCGACGTCAGCATCACGGCCCGAAGCCTGTCCTGTGAGCCGCCGACAATGGCTTCGTGATGCCCCTCCCCCGCTTCAAGTCGTTCCGCAATTGTCGTAACCAGAATAATGGAATCATTCACGACAATTCCTGATAAGCCGACAAGGGCGATCATGCTGAGGATCGTCAGGTCGAAACCCAGGAGAAGATGCCCGACCGTCGTGCCAACGAAGCCGAGCGGAATAATGGCCATGACGGCGAAAGGCCGCGCATAGCTGGAAAAGACCCAGGCGAGGACGATGTAGATGATCGCGAGGCCGACCAGTGATCCCGTGATCATGTCGCCGAAAGTCTCTGCTTGTTCCTCGGCTTTCCCCTTGAAGTGATACCGGACGCCGTATTTACGTGCGATCTCGCGCAATCCGTCCCGCTCGAGCGTCGCGATCGCCGCGGAGGTCGAGGTAACGGTCTGTTCCAATTTGGCCGTGACCGCGACCTGGCGGACGCCGTTCTCCCGCTTGATCCGGGCGAAGCCAACCTGCTCGCGGATCCTGACGACCGTCGACAGGGGGACGAAGGACCCGTTGGGCGCGCGGAGATAGAACCGCCCGAGGGTCTCGAGATCGAGCGCCCGCTTGGGATGCCGGACCCGCACCAGAACCTCTTCGTCGCCGCGGGCGAACCGCTTGGCAATCGCCCCCTCGAAGGCGTTGCGGACCTGTTCCCCGACATTCGCCGTGGTGAAACCGAGAGCCCGTCCGCGCGGCGTCAGCTCGAGGATCATCTCCTGTTTGCCGTAAGGGAAATCGTCCTCGACGTCGCTCGCACCGGGGATCTTGCGGATAAGCCTGCGGACCTCCATGGCGGCGGCCTTCAGTTCTTCCGGGTCTCGGCCGGTCAGGCGGACGTCGACATCGGCCCCCGGCGGGCCGCCCAACGCCGGTTTGATCGTCAGGCTCTCCATGCCCGGCAGCATGCGGACATTCCGGCGCCACGCCGCGACAAAGGTGCTGGCGGTGACGCTGCGTTCGTCTGTCGACACAAGTTCGAGAGTCATTCCGCCGACATGATCGCCTTCCATCTTGACGTCGAAACTGATCTCGCCGACCGCCTGCCCGACACGGCCGATCGCCATCCTGATGAGACCGCCCTTCCCGTCCGTCAGTTCGCGTTCGGTCTGGCGAAGGGCCCGGTCCAGTTCGTTGAGCATCTCGACCGTCCGCTCGCGCGGCGACCCGGCCGTGAACTGGACGTTGGCGAAGACCTTGTCGACTTCCGGGTTCGGGAAGAAGACGAAACCGACCCGTCCGCCCGCGACGAGGCCGAGACAGACGATGAAGGTCGCGAGGGCCAGGGCAATGGTCGCGTAGCGCCAGCGGACCGCGAAGTCGACGGCCGCACGGAAGGGACGATCCCGGAAATAGCCGAAGCCCTTGTCGAACCCGCTGCGGAAAGCGGCATAACCGCGGTGAAGGAGCCCCCTCGCCTCACGGTACGGGGTCTCGGCCAGGGCCTCGCGCATATGGCCGGGCAGGACCAGAAAACACTCGACCAGGCTCGCGATGATGACCGCGATGATGACCAGCGGGATCGCCTCGATGATCGCGCCGATATAGCCGGAGATGATAAGGAGCGGCAGGAAGGCCGCGACCGTGGTGAGCGAGGAACTGAAGACCGGTGCGGCCATGCGTCGGGCGCCAAGTTCCGCCGCGTCCATGGCCCCCAGGCCGCGCCGCTTGAGCGCTTCGGAATGTTCTCCGACGACGATCGCGTCATCCACGATGATCCCGATCGCCATGATCAGGCCGAACAGGCTGACCATGTTGATGGTCTGATCGCCCATCCACATGACCAGAAGGGTCGCCATCAACGACACCGGGATGCCCACTGCGACCCAGAAGGCGACCTTGAGGTTCAGGAACAGGAAAAGGACGATCAGGACCAGGATCAGCCCGCCGACGCCGTTTTCGAGCAGCAGGTTGATGCGGCTTCGAATGAGGTCCGCTGTCCGGTCGAATTGGATGACCGTGAGATTCTTGGAGAGAGTCGGCCGCAGTTTCGCCAGATAGGCATCGACCTTGTCCGCGAGTTGCAGCGCGTCGCCGTTGATTGTCCGCATGGGGACGAGTTCGATCGCGCGCCGGCCCCGATAGAGATTGATCTTGTCGTCTTCCGCGAAGGTCTCGCTGACCTTGGCAATGTCGGACAGGTAGATTTTCTGCCCGTTCGGCAGCGACTTGATCTCGATCCGGCCCATATCGCGCGCCGTCTTGACCAGCCCGAGACTGCGAAGCTGACGGGTTGCACGCCCGCTCAGATCCCCCGACGGGACGTCCTGCGACACACTTCTGATTTTCGCCGCGACCTCCTCGAGGGTCAGATCCAGCCGGCGTAGCGCCTCGGGCGAAATCTCGACCAGGATCTCCTCGTCCCGCATGCCGACCATGTCGACCTTGTCGATCCCCTCGCGCAACAGCTCGTCGCGGAATCGCTTGGCGACCTGCTTCAACGACGCCTCGGAATAGGGACCCGTGATGAGGATGCGGCTCAACGGCTCGTACCGAATGATCTTCTGGATCACCGGCTTCTCGGAGGCTTCGGGCAGGGTCGTGATCTGGCCGACAGCGGTCTCGACGTTCGACAGCGCCGCCTGCATGTCGGACCCGGTCCGGAACTCGATGATGATGACGGCCACACCTTCGGTCGACGTCGACTTCACGTCCTTCACGCCATCGATGAACCGCACTTCCGGTTCGATCGCCTGGACGATGTTGCCGTCGACGTCGCTCGCGCTGGCCCCTGGCCACTTGACCGTCACGGAGATCACATCGATGCCGAAGTCGGGAAAGAACGGGTTGGGCATGCGCTGGAGCGCGACGAAGCCGGCGAGGATCATGATCATCATCAGGAGGTTCGCGGCCGTCTTGTGCCGGACGAAAATCCCGATCAGGTCGTTCTTGCGTTCGAATTTCGGCGGCGGCCGGTCCTCGCCCGCCGGCGTTGGCGCGGGCCCGTCCATCAGCGGGTCTCGACCTTCACGCCAGGTCCGATTTCGGGAAAGGTTTCGGAGACGATCTTGTCGCCCTCCTTGAGGTCGCCGCGCACGAGGACATCGTTGCCGGCGCGGCCGACAATGCGGACCGTTCGCGGCTGAAGCCGGCCGTCAACGACGACGAAGACCCGCCGGGACGTTCCGATCCGGGCCGC
>CAYGKX010000035.1:0-3533 GCA_964350225.1 uncultured Rhodospirillaceae bacterium
CCGTGCGTCTGCTCGAGCGAGTAGGACTCGCTGGGGTCGGCCTCGACCCGCTGCACCGGCACAAAGCGGCGGAACAGGTTCTGCGCGGCGGCCGGCGGGGCCGGCGCCAGCACGGCGGCGAGGGTGAGCAGGAGGGCCGGTTTGAGCATGCGTCCGAGCATGGACTGTCTCCGTTGTGCCTAACAGGGCGCTTTGGATCAGGGGCGATGGGGCCGGGACGTTAGCGGAATGGCGGGATCGGATCCAGGCCGGCCCACCCCTTTTTCCGCCGCCCGATGCTGGTCGCTGCGGTAAGATAGGGGAGCGGGGCTCAGCGCGCCGGCCCAAGAACCGGCCCCAAGCGGCGAACTCCCCAGGTGATCACCCCCGCCCCTTCCCAGCACACCCGTCCAGGCCGAACCCTATGACCTCTCTTCACCGCCCCTACGCCGCCGCGCTGCTAGCGGCTTGCCTGCTGGCCGCGACTCCTATTGTTGCCGTTGCCCAGTCGACGCCGACCGACGGCGTCCGCGTCGCGCAGAAGCCGGCGGCCGCGAAGACCGCCAAGAAGGTCCGCTACGCCAACCTGGTGCTCAGCGGCGCCGTGCCCGAGGGCCCCGGCGGCGCCGGGCCGTTCGCCGAGATGAAGACCAGCCTCGCCAAGCTGGTCGCGAAGATCGACCGCGCCGCGGACGACGACTCGATCGAGGGCATGGTGCTCGACCTGCAGAACCCGCAGCTCGGCCGCGGGGGAGTAGACGAGGTGCGGGCCGCGATCAAGCGGTTCCGGGAGTCGGGCAAGACGGTGCACGCCCAGCTCGAGATGGCCACCCCCGGCGACTACCTCATCGCGTGCGCCTGCGACCAGATCATCATGCCCGAGAGCGGCTTGCTGGTGCTGCCCGGCGTGCGCGCCGAGGGCCTGTTCATGAAGGGCCTGCTGTCCAAGGTAGGGATCGAGGCCGACTTCCTCCAGGGTCTCCACGACCTGTTTGTCCCGCGCGACGCGGTCGCCCATGCCGTGGATCTTCAGGCCTTCCTCGACAATCTCGCCGACGGTCATGCGCGGGCTGAGGCTGCCGAAGGGGTCCTGGAAGACGATCTGCATCTGCCGCCGCATCGGCCGCATCTGGCGCCAGGACAGGCCCTGGATGTCCCGGCCTTCATATTGGATCGGCCCCATGGACCCGATCAGCCGGAGAAGGCCGAGCCCAAGCGAGGATTTCCCCGAACCGCTTTCGCCGACGATCCCGACGGTTTCCCCCGCGCGAACGCGGATATCGACCTCGTTGACCGCCTTGACATGATCGACCGTGCGCCGGAAGACGCCGGCCTTGATCGGATACCAGACCCGAAACTTCTCCGCCGACAGGATTTCCGGCGCCTTGTCCGCCACCGGCTCGGGCGCGCCGGAGGGCTCCGCAGCCAGGAGGCGCTGCGTGTAGGGATGCTGGGGCCGCTCGAAGATATCGGCGACCGTCCCGGTCTCGACGATCTCGCCATTCTGCATAACCGCCACCCGATCCGCCGTGTGGCGCACGACTCCGAGGTCGTGGGTGATGAGGAGGAGTCCCATGCGGTATTCCGACTGCAACTCCCGCATCAGCTTAAGGATCTGGGCCTGGATCGTGACGTCGACCGCGGTCGTCGGTTCGTCCGCGATCAGGAGGTCCGGCTTGTTCGCGAGGGCCATGGCGATCATCACGCGCTGGCGCTGTCCGCCCGACATCTCGTGCGGAAAGGACTTCAGGCGGTCTTGCGGGTTCTTGATCCCGACCTCGTCGAGGAGGCGGATCACCTCGCGCCGCGCCGCGTCCTTGCCCATGCCACGGTGGAGGGTCAGGACTTCGGAGATCTGCTTTTCCACAGTGTGCAGCGGGTTCAGCGCCGTCAGCGGCTCCTGGAAGATCATCGAGATGCGGTTGCCGCGGATGCGCCGCATCTCGTTCTCCCGCTCCCCCATCAGGTTGCGGCCCTCGAACTCGATGCCGCCGGAGGGATGATAGGCGGCCGGATAGGGCAGGAGCTGGAGGATGGAGAGCGCCGAAACGGACTTGCCCGAGCCGCTCTCGCCGACCAGTGCGAGGGTCTCGCCCTTCTCCACCTGGAAGGACACGCCCCTTACCGCCTCGATGTCGCCCGAGGGGGTTCGAAAACTGACCCGAAGGTCGTCGACCTTCAACAGCGGCGCCCCGGCCGTCATGCCTTTTCTCCCTCTCCCGCAACCGCAGCCGCCGGCGCCTTGCCCTTCTCCGACGGCTTCACCTCCCGCACCGACGCCGCGGCGCCGAACCCGGCCTGCATCGACACCGAGGACTTCCTCGGATCGAAGGCATCGCGCACCGCCTCGCCAATGAACACGAGGAGGCTCAGCATCAGCGCCAGGATGACGAAAGCGGTGATGCCGAGCCAGGGCGCATTCAGGTTCGCCTTGCCCTGGCGCAGAAGCTCGCCCAGAGACGCGGAGCCGGGCGGCAGGCCCAGCCCCAGGAAGTCCAGCGACGTCAGGGCGATGATACCGCCCGAGAGCACGAAGGGAATGATCGTGATCGTCGCGACCATCGCGTTGGGGAGGACGTGGCGGAACATGATGGTCGTGTCCCGGGCGCCCAGGGCGCGGGCCGCCTTCACATAATCGAAGTTGCGCGCGCGCAGGAATTCGGCGCGGACGACGGCGACGATGCCCATCCAGCTGAAGAGCAGCATGATACCCAGGAGCCAGAAGAAGTTGGGGACGAGCAGGGCGGACAGGATGATGAGCAGGAAGAGCCGCGGGATGGATTCCCAGACCTCGATGAAACGCTGCATCATCAGGTCGACCCAGCCGCCGAAATACCCCTGCAACGCGCCGAGGACCACGCCGATAAGGGCGCTGAAAAGGGTCAGCGCCAGGCCGAACATCACGGATATCCGGAATCCGTAGATAACCCGGGCGAGCACGTCGCGCGCCTGGTCGTCCGTGCCCAGCCAGTTCTGCCAGGTCGGCGGTGTTGGCGACGGTGCCCCCAGATTCTTGACGATCGTGCCGTAGCTGTAGGGGATAAGCGGCCAGATCGCCCAGCCGTCCTTGGCGATATTCTCCCGGATGAAGGGATCGCGATAGTCGGGCGAGGTTGGGAAATCGCCGCCGAACGCCGTCTCGGGATAGTCCTTGAAGACCGGCATGTAGACCGCGCCCTTGTAGACCACGAGGATCGGCCGGTCGTTGGCGATGAATTCCGCGAAGAGCGAGACGAAAAAGAGGACGAGGAAGACCCAGAGCGACCAGTAGCCGCGCTTGTTGGCCCGGAAGTTCCCGAGCCGCCGGGCGGTCAGGGGTGTGACGCGCCAGAAGAGAAAGCGTCCTCCCGCCCCGGGTTTCTTGCTCGCCGCGGCCGCCGACGCCATCCCCTAGACCTCCCGCGAGCCGAAGTCGATACGCGGATCGACGAAGGCGTAGGTGAGATCGGTGATGAGGCGCAGGACCAAGCCCAGCAGCGAAAACATGAAGAGCGTGCCGAACAGCACCGGATAGTCGCGGTTGATGACGGATTCGTAGCCCAGCCGTCCTATGC
>CAYGKX010000035.1:3543-4069 GCA_964350225.1 uncultured Rhodospirillaceae bacterium
CGAGGGAGAACATCACCTCGATCAGGAAGGAACCGGTGAAGAGCATCTCGATCAGCGCGGCCGGGAAGCTCGCGATGATCAGCAGCATGGCGTTTCGGAAGACGTGGCCATAGAGCACCCGGCGCGGCGCGAGACCCTTGGCCCGGGCCGTCGTCACATACTGCTTGTTGATCTCCTCAAGGAAGGAATTCTTCGTCAGCAAGGTCAGATAGGCGAAACCGCTGATGACCAGCGCCGTCACGGGCAGGGTGATGTGCCACAGATAGTCGCCGATCTTGCCGAGGAGGCTCAGCTGATCCCAGTCGTCGGAGGTGAGCCCCCGTAACGGGAAGATGTCCAGGAAGTTGCCGCTGGCGAAGAGGATGATCAGCAGCACGCCGAACATGAAGCTTGGGATCGCATTCCCGACCACCACCAGCCCGGACGTATAGACATCGAACCGGGTGCCGTCGCGCACCGCCTGTCTGATCCCCAGCGGGATCGACAGGAGATCGAACATCATGGCGATGTTTCCCCGTTTATCGCG
>CAYGKX010000035.1:4079-8413 GCA_964350225.1 uncultured Rhodospirillaceae bacterium
AGAGATGGAGACCGGCAGCTTGTCGACGACAAGGTCGATGACGCTTCTGTTCTGGAAGAAGCTTTCGCCGAAATCGAGGCTCGCATACTGCGCCATCATCAGCAGGAAGCGCTCGCCCAGGGGCTTGTCGAGGTTCAGCTGCTTGCGGAGCTTGTCCAGAAGAGCGGGATCGAGGCCCCGAGCGCCGCGGGACTGGCCACTCTGCACATCGCTGCCCTCGCCCGCCCCGGCGCGGTCCCGGGCGCTGGATTGCCCGCCCGGGCGGTCGGACTGGAGCCGCGCGATCAGCTCGTCGATCGGCCCGCCGGGTGCCATGTTCGTCACGACGAAGTTGATCAGCATGATGCCGATCAGCGTCGGGACGATCAGCAGCAGCCGGCGGATGATATAGGCGAACATGCGCGGCGGGGCCTGCGGCTACTGTTCGCTTTTCAGCTTGTCACGCAGGCGCGCGGCCTTCTTCGGATCGACCCACAGCATCCAGGGCCTGATCCCGCGCAGCTCCGTTCCCGGCGGCCAGCCGAACTTGTCCCAGACCGCGAAACGGTCGGCATTCAGGTGCCACTGCGGGATGACGTAGTGATGGTGCAGGAGGACGTAATCGAGCGCCTTGACCCGGGCGACGAGCTCCTTCCGGTCGGGCGCCGCGATGACCATCTCGACCAGCTGGTCGATCACCGGATCCTGGATGCCGACATAATTGCGCGAGCCGACCCGCTTGGCCGCCGCGCTGCTCCACATTTCCCGCTGTTCGTTGCCGGGGCTTTCCGACTGGCCCCAGACCATGACGATCATGTCGAAATCGAAACGGCGCACCCGGTTGATATACTGCGACTGGTCGACCACGCGAACGGTGGCCTGGATGCCGATTCGCTTGAGATTGCGGGCGAAGGGCAGGACGATCCGTTCGAAGGCGGGGGAGGAGAGCAGGATCTCGAACTTGAACGGCTTGCCCTCGGCGTCGACCAGCTGGCGCCCCTTGAACTTCCAGCCCGCAGCGCGCAGCAGCTTAAGCGCCTCGCGCAGGCCGCTCCTGATCTGACCGCTGCCGTCGTAGGTCGGCACCTTGTAGGGCGTGGTGAAAACCGTGTCCGGGATCTTGCCCCTGAACTTTTCGAGGATTTCCTTGGTGCGACCGGTCGGCAGGCCCGTCGCCGCCATGTCCGAATTGTCGAAATAGCTCTTCGTCCTCTTGTACTGACCGTAGAAGAGATTATTGTTCGTCCACTCGAAATCGAAGGCATAGGCCAGCGCCTGCCGGGTGCGCGGGTCCTGGAACATCTTGCGGCGCAGGTTGAGGGCGAAGCCCTGCATGCCCGCGGGACGGTGATGCTCGATCGTCTTGCGCAGGAAGAGGCCCGACTTGACGTCGTCGGTGTTATAGGCGGTCGCCCAGGCGCTCGCCGTGTTCTCCAGCCGGTAGTCGTATTCCCCGGCCTTCAACGCTTCGCGCGCGACGGTCGCGTCGAGGTAATAGTCGGCGCGCCAGATGTCGAAATTGTAGTGGCCCTTGATGGTCGGCAGGTCCTTCGCCCAGTAGTCCTTGATCCGTTCGTAGATCATGGTGCGGCCCGGGACGACCCGCTGGATGCGGTAGGGTCCGCTCGCGACCGGAATGTCCAGGGTCGACTTCTCGAAGTCGCGCTTCTCCCAATAGGCCTTGGACAGGATCGGCAGGTCGCCGGCGATGATCAGCGGCAGTTCCTTGTTGTCGGTCTTCTTCAGGACGAAACGGACCGTCCGCTCCGCGGTCTTCTTCACCTCGATGACGTCGTTGAAATAGAAGCGGAAGAAGGGCAGGCCCTTGGTGCGCAGGATGTTGAAGGAGAAGATCACGTCGTCGACCGTGATCGGCGACCCGTCGGAGAACTTGGCCCGGGGGTCGAGTTCGAATTCCACCCAGGAGCGGTCCTTGGGCAGGGCGATCGACTTCGCGATCCAGCCGTAGACGGTGAAGGGCTCGTCCTCCGCCTTCACCATCAGGTTGCCATGGACCAGGAAACCGACCCAGACGGCCGCGTTGCCCTTGATCACGTAGGGGTTGACGGAATCGAAGGTGCCGATCTCGCCGACCCGCATCTCGCCGCCCTTGGGGGCATTCGGGTCGATATACTTGAAATGGGTGAAGTCCGCCGAATAGCCCGGCTTGCCGTGGAGCGCGATACCGTGGCCGCGATAGACCTCCGACGCCGCCGTGTCCCTGGCCGGGTCCTTCGCGGGATCGGGCGCCTTGTCCTGGGCGGCGGCCGGAGATGCCAGGGCGAGCACTGGCGCGGCAAGGAGGACAGCGAGAGATAAAGCGCGGCGGGTCGGGGTGGAGCGGGTCGGGGAGGTGCGGATCGGACGCATGGCTCGACGGCTTCGTTGATGTGCGGGCGATCTTAGGGGAATCGCGGGGACCGCTAAAGCGGCAAAGCAAAGAATGCGCGCGATTGTGACGGTTCTACGGCGCGATCAGGGCGCCAGGAGCGCCAGCGCCTCCCGATGCAGGCCCGGATCGCCGGCCGCGAGGAACAGCCCGTCGGAGGCGAGGCCGAGCGGTTCGCCCGACCAATCGGTCGCAATGCCGCCGGCATTCTCGATCACCGGCACCAACGCGCACCAGTCGTACGGCTGGAGCGAACCCTCGCACACCAGGTCGACATGACCCGAGGCCAGGAGACCGGCGGCGTAGCAGTCCGCCCCGTGACGCACGAGGCCCGCGGCGGTCCGGAGGCGGTCGTAGCGCGGGGCCGTCGCCCCGTCGAACATGTCCGGCGAGGTGGTGAAGAGGCTGGCCCGGGACAGGGGAACGCCGGTCCGGACACGGGCCGGCACGCCGTTCAGGGTCGTCGGGTGGCCTGTGCCGCCGACCCAGCGTTCGCCCGATATCGGCTGGTCGATCACGCCCAGGACCGGTCTGCCGTCGCGCACGAGGGCGATCAGCGTGCCAAACAGGGGAACCCCGGAGATAAAGCTTTTCGTGCCGTCGATGGGATCGATGACCCAGACGAAGTCGGCGTCGAGCCGTTCCCGCCCGTGCTCCTCGCCGAAAATTCCGTGGCCCGGGTAGTGGTCGGCGATGAGGGAACGGATGGCCTGTTCCGCCGCCCGGTCGACGATTGTGACCGGGCTTGCGTCGGGCTTCGCTTCCACGTCGAACGGCTGGCGGAAATACCGGCGGATGACCGCGCCGCTGGCATCGGCCAGGCGCCCGGCAAAGGCGACGAGTTCCGGGTCGACCGGGTGGGAGGATATGGCCATCGTTGCGCCCCCGCGGTCCGGCGGCCGCGACGACGGATCGTCAGACTTCTTGGTGTCGTCGGACTTGTTGGCGTCGTCGGATTTCTTGGTGTCGTCCGATTTCGGCGCCTCGGCCTTGGCGTCGTCCTTCTTGGGCGCGTCTTTCGCACCATCCTTGGCGCCGTCATCCTTTGCCCCGTCCTTGGGGGCACCATCCTTCTTCTCGCCGTCCTTGTTCTCGGCCGGCTTCTTGTCGCCGGCGGGCTCGGCCTTCGGCAGCGGAACGGGATTGTCGGACAGGGTCCGCAGATAGCGGATGATGGCGCCGCGCTGGTCCGGCTTCGGCATCCGGTAGGCCATCTTGGTGCCCTTCACCACCGCCTGGGGATTCTTGAGGTAGTTGTACAGAATCTCCATGGTCCAGGTCGTGCCGGCATCCTTCATCGCCGCGGAGTAGGCATAACCCGGATGGCTGCCCTTCTTGCGGCCGATGACGCCCCACAGGTTCGGACCGACCTTGTTCGGGCCGCCCTTCTCGAAGGAGTGGCAGGAGGTGCAGCGGTTCGAGAGCTGCTTGCCGCGCGCGTCGGTCGCCTCGTTGATCGCAACGTTAAAGGGCGGATCGGGCTCCTTCTTCGTCGGCGTCGTGGCCGTGCCGCCGCCATGATCGTCCGCGCCCGCATGGGCATAATAGGGCGGCACGACGATGTTGCCGATCTTGCTCGTCACGAGGGCGAGAAGAAGGGCGAAGAGGACGGCGCCCGCGATCTTGTTCAGTTCCATGGCTATGCCGTGTCCTGTAGTGCCTGCCTGATCCGGCCTGCAGCCGCCCGACACCCGCCGGGCGCCCGCGTGAGTACGGACGGCCGGAAGCGCGGCGCCAATGTGCGAAGCCGGTACCCGGGGTGTTATATTTTTAGCGTCGCGGGGAGAGCAACAGCTTCCTGCCCTGCCCCCTAGCGGGACAGGCGCCGAATCGCGCGGCATAATGTCGCATAAATTGGCGCGCCGGCGCCGCTAACGTGCGGCGAACAAGGGCTTTCGCCCCTGTCCCGTCGATGCGCGGACGGGGAAACACGCCCAAAGGAACCGACCTTCTCATGAATCCCATA
>CAYGKX010000035.1:8423-10835 GCA_964350225.1 uncultured Rhodospirillaceae bacterium
CCCGGCTGCCGGACAAGCCGCTCGCCGACATCGCCGGCAAGCCCATGATCGTCCATGTCTGGGAACGTGCGGTCGCCGCCGGCGCCGGGCCGGTCGTCGTCGCCTGCGCGGAGGAAGCCATCGCCGACGCGGTGACGGCCGCCGGCGGCCGGGCGGTCCTGACGGACCCGGACCTGCCGTCCGGCTCCGATCGGGTCCATGCGGCGCTGGCGGAGGCCGATCCGGAGGGCGCCCACGGCGTGGTGGTCAATCTGCAAGGCGATTTGCCGACATTGGACCCGGCCGCGATCCCGGCCGTCCTGCGGCCATTGAGCGACCCGGACGTGGATATCGCGACCCTCGCCGCCGCGACCGACGACCCGGCCGAACGGGACAATCCCAACGTCGTGAAGGCCGTCCTGGCGATCCGGCCGGGCACGACGGTGGGCCGTGCCCTCTATTTCACCCGGGCGCCCGCCCCCTATGGCGCGGGGCCGGTCTACCACCACATCGGCATCTATGCCTACCGGCGCGCCGCGCTCGACCATTTCGTCCATTTGCCCCCTGGCATCCTGGAGCAGCGCGAGAAGCTCGAGCAACTGCGGGCCCTGGAACGCGGGATGCGCATCGACGCAGCCCTGGTGACGGCCGTGCCCTTCGGCGTCGACACACCCGACGACCTTGAGCGGGCCCGTGCGATACTCGACAAATAAATATTTGCATTTCGGATATTAAATACGTATTTCGGATTTCATGTTTGGACAACGCATGAAATCGGCGCGTCGCAAGGCGGGTCTCACCCAGGCCGACCTGGCAACCGCGCTCGACGTTTCCCAGCCCACCGTGAACCGGTGGGAGGGCGGTGACAGCGAACCCGCCCGCGCGCAGATCGAGGCGCTGGCGCGCATCCTCGCGGTGACGCCGGAATGGCTCGCCTTCGGGCGCGGTACAGCGCGGGGCGGGACGGCGGAGGCGAGGGCCGGAGCGGCACAAGGAGACAGGGACATGAGCGACGAGGCCGGAAAGGTCATCGCATTTCAGGGCCAGCCGGGCGCCTATTCGAACCTGGCATGCCGCGAGGTCTATCCCGACTACGAACCGCTGCCCTGCGAGAATTTCGAGGACGCCTTCGAGGCTGTGTCCAACGGCACCGCGTCGCTGGCCATGATTCCGATCGAGAATTCGCTGGGCGGCCGGGTCGCGGACATTCACCTTCTGCTGCCGCGCGCCAACCTCTTCATCGTCGGCGAGCATTTCCAGCCGGTCCATCATCAACTGCTCGCCCTGCCCGGCACCACACTGGACCAGGTCAAGCAGGTGCGGAGCCACCCTCAGGGCATCGCCCAGTGCCGGGAGACGCTTCGGGAGTTGAAGCTCGAGCCGGTGCCGCGTGCCGACACGGCCGGGTCGGCCAAGGAGGTCGCGGAACTGGGCGACCCGACGGTCGCCGCCATCGCCTCGGAACTGGCCGGCGAAATCTACGGTCTGGAGACCTTGCGGAGCCGGATCGAGGACAGGATCGGCAACACCACGCGCTTCGTCGTCATGTCCCGCCGGCGGGTCGAACCGGACCCGACGGATGGCCCCGCGATGACCAGCATCGTCTTCCAGGTACGCAGCGTTCCCGCGGCCCTCTACAAGGCGCTCGGCGGCTTCGCGACGAACGGCATCAACATCGTCAAGCTGGAAAGCTACATCACCGACAGCGGTTTCACCCGGGCGCAATTCTATGCCGAGATCGAGGGCCATCCGGCCGACAAGTCGGTCGATATGGCGCTGCAGGAACTGCAGTATTTCTCGTCGATGGTGAAGATGCTGGGCGTCTATCCCGCCAACGCCTTTCGTGCCAGCCAATGACCGGGCTGCCGGCGTTCTAGCTCGACGGGGTCAAAACGGGTCGAGGCTAGAGCGGGTCGGGGCGCCGAGCCGGTCCGCGGGCGAAGACCGGCCCTGCAGCGGCTGCGGTTGCCGCGCCGGCACGCCTGGGGTTTGATGACGCCGGCCGCACGGGACGGCAGTCAGGCAGCAAGGGGAAGCTTTCGATGATCACGGTCTGGGGACGCAAGAATTCGGTCAACGTCCAGAAAGCCCTGTGGGCGCTGGCGGAACTGGGCAAGCCCTTCGAACGGCAGGATGTCGGCGGCGCCTTCGGCGGTCTCGACACCCCCGAATATGTCGCCATGAACCCGAACAAGCGGATCCCGACCCTCGTCGACAACGACGGAACGGTGATCTGGGAATCGAACGCCATCGTCCGCTATCTCTGCGCCCGCTACCGTGTCAGCACCCTGTGGCCGGACGACCCGGTCGCCCGCGGCCACGCCGACATGTGGATGGACTGGCAGGTCACGACCATCCTGCCCGACATGTTCACGACCTTCTGGGGCCTCGTCAGGACCCCCGCCGAGAAGCGCGACATGCCGGCCATCGAGG
>CAYGKX010000035.1:10845-11452 GCA_964350225.1 uncultured Rhodospirillaceae bacterium
CGGCGGCGGAGCGTATGGGCCAAAGCTGGAGCCATCTAGACAACTGGCTTTCCGACAAACCCTACGTCGCGGGCGACAGCTTCTCGATGGGCGACATCCCCGTCGGCTGCTTCGTCTGGCGTTATTCACAACTCGACATCGTCCGCCCTTCCCTGCCCAACCTCGACGCCTGGCACAATCGCCTGCAGACCCGGAAGGGCTTTCAGGAACATGTCATGCAGCCGCTGAGCTGAGCCCCCGTGCCTCCGCGATCGCACCCTTCGACAGGCTCAGGGTGAGGACGCCCCTCTCTGAAAATGCTCGGGCGGCCGCGACCTGGTCCCCCGCCCGCAAGCTCCATTCTTCCCTGAACGGCACATGAACCGCGCATAAAAGTGCGGTTCATGTGACGCGTGTCACTGTCCGGACCACGGGAACGCGGTCTATTCGGTCCAACGCATGGACAGGAGACACAGCCATGAACACGCCCAAGGTCACGCTGCCGTTGCCGATAGCGCATGCGGCGAAGCTCTATAGGCATCTCGGCCAACTCGCCAGCATTCAGGACCAAAGCAAGACACAGCCCAGCCGTATTCTTGAACTCGACCCAGAGGTTCTTACGCCAGCT
>CAYGKX010000035.1:11462-16736 GCA_964350225.1 uncultured Rhodospirillaceae bacterium
AACGAATGGCCAGGGGGCACAGCCATGGACACGCCCGAGGTCGCGCCCGATCTCGGCGCCATATTCGCCGCCGCGGAAGGGGAGGCGAAGGAGCCCGACGTCCTGACGGAAGAGACGATCTACGACGAGGTCGAAGCCTACTACGCGGGCAACCTGCGCGATCTGGCCGACGCAGCCGCCCTGAACTAGGGCCGGCGGCAGCGGAACCGGACATCCGGCGCGACTTGAAAATGAGCCGCATTCGCCCCATCTCTGCGACATCCGGGCCATTGAGCCCGGGTCGGCATGGCGCCCCTGAGGGCCTTGCCGAGCCTTGGGGCGCCTATGTGGCCCCGCACCCGGTTCCTGAAGGCATACCCGCTCGAAGGACCGCGGCAACTCGCTCAGATGGAGGAGATTGCGCCATGTCCCGCCTGTCGCTTTTCAACAGCCCGCTTCTGCTCGGCTTCGATCATTTCGAACAGGCCCTCGACCGGATCGCCAAGGCTTCGACCGACGGCTATCCGCCCTACAACATCGAACAGGTCGACGAGAACACCCTGCGCATCACCCTTGCGGTGGCGGGGTTCACGATGGACGACCTGGCGGTGACCGTCGAAGGCAATCAGCTGATCATTCGCGGCAAACAGACCGACGACGATCAACGGGTCTATCTCCACCGCGGCATCGCTGCGCGTCAGTTCCAGAAGAGCTTCGTGCTCGCCGAAGGGATCGACGTTCAGGACGCCCATCTCGACAACGGTCTCCTGCATGTCGAGCTCACGCGTCCCCCGGTGGAAGACAGCATCCGCAAGGTCGAGATCAAGCCGAAGCCGGCAGGCAAGGTCAACGGATCTCGCAGCAAGACGATCGACGTCGACGGCTAGGCCACGCGACAAAGGACATGCGCCGAAAGGAAAACTGACCATGGAACAGAAACTGCTCGAAGGATTCAGCCGGGACGACTGGGCCGCCTTTGCGGTCAACGACCTGGCCTATGTCAAGCCGGTCACCGAAGACGGCGTCGCGGCATTCGCCATTCACGCCGCCGACGGCACGCAACTGGCCGTCCTCGCGGAACGCGACGTGGCCTTCGCCGCCGTCCGCCAGCACGGGCTGGAGCCCGTCTCCGTCCACTGATCCCGGCCGGGCGCGCCTCGACGCGCGCCCCTTGGGCCGGCCCGGCCGCTCGACACTCCCGGGCCCGCGCCGACCGTTGACGTCCCTCGCCCCACCGTGTCTAAAAACGCCCTGGCAAGCACGTCCGGGCGCGGCATGACGATTAACTGGAAAGCGATCTGGGTCCTTTGCTGGGGCAGCTTCCTGGTCGCAGACCAGGTGTTCCGGCTGCGCCCGAAGCTGTCCAAATGGCTGTCGACCAGCGAGAGCCAGACGCCGGACGTGTTTTACCAGCGCCTCGAATTCGGACTTCTCGCGGCCTTCATCATCGTCGCCGTCGCTCCCTTCGTGCTGCCGCCGCTGAAACGCTGGATCCTGCCGAAAGCGCCCGGCACCGACGGACCGCGCTGGCGCGACGCGCGCGACGTCAGCGTCTGGGAAGCACTGACCTACATCGCGGAAGGTTCTGCCTGGGCGCGCGGCCGGGAGGAGAGCGAGGACAGCCTGACCCGGCTGAAGGCCGCGGCGGACGCGTTCGAGACGGCCGTCCGCAAGGGCGACCTCGTCCTGCGTGGCCATCGGCCGAAAAGCGACAGCTACGAGATCGTCGACGTCGACTACTGGCGGACCGCCGGTATCGACCTGGCGGCCACGCTCGACCCCATGGGTAGCGGCGGGAAGTCGGAGCCACGCCTCAAGGTCCGGGGCCAGAAGCCGCTGATCTATTCGAGCCTCGTCGCGGACCGGGCATCGGTGGAGAAGCTATGGCCACCCGACAGCACGCTCCGCCGGCTGGGGCGGGGCACCGTCCGGGGTCTGGCCTGGAGCGTCGGCATGCGCCGGCGATCGAAGCGCGCGATCGATGCCGAGCGGCGAAAGAACGACGTCTAGGTCGCGGCGCAAGGCATAGCCGCCGCTCGACAGTCCGGATCGCCGTGGGATACCGTTCGCCGACCCCATCGACGGGAAAGGCGCGGTGATGGCCATTCAACGATTACGTATTTGCTCCATGGTCGCGGCGGTCGTCCTGACGGCCTGCGGGGGCCTCGCGGCGTGGGGCGGCTTCGCGACGCCTGCCCACGCCGAGGACGGCCTGGAGGCCTGGAAAGGCGTCTGGTCTGGTACATGCAGGACGATGAGCGTCGGCGGGAGCGCCCAGCAATTCGGCGCCTCTCTCGCCATTCGCCCGCTCTCCCAGGACGGCAGCCGGTATAGCTGGACCGTGACCTACACCCCGGCGGGCGGGGGACAGCGCCAGGTCCGGCCCTACGAGATCGTCGCGGTCGACCGCGCGCGCGGGCACTATGTCGTCGACGAGAAGAACGGGCTGAAGCTGGATGCCTACAAGGTGGCGAACCAGATCTTCATGCCCTTCACCATCGGCCGCGTCCTGATCACGGCGAAATATGTGCGCCTGAAGCAGGGCATCGTGATGGAACTGCCGAGTTTTCCGGTGCAGCCGAGCCGGCGGACCTGCCTGCAATCAAACCCGGAGAACTGCGCGAGTTCCTTCGCCCTGCGAAGCCTGCAACTCTGCCTGCTGCGCCGGGCCGGCTGACGCGACACATGCGATCGGGGATGGGAGAGTGACGCCTCAGGCGGCGCGGGACGAGGTCGAGTCGGTCAGGACCGCATAGATCGCATCGGAGCTTTCCGTGCCCCGCAGCTTTTCGCAGGTCGACTGGTCGCGCAGGGTGCGCGAGACCCGCGCCAGGGCCTTCAGATGGTCGGCGCCGGCCCCTTCGGGCGCCAGAAGCAAAAAGATGAGATCGACCGGTTGGTCGTCAATGGCATCGAATTCGACCGGGTCGTCGAGACGGGCGAAGAGCCCGTACATGTGATCGATGCCGGTCAGCCGGCCGTGAGGGATGGCGATGCCGCCGCCGACGCCGGTCGTCCCGAGGCGCTCGCGCTCGAGCAGCACATCGAAGATCTCGCGTTCCGACACATCGGTCATACCCGCGGCATGTTTGGCCAATTCCTGCAGCGCCTGCTTCTTGCAGGTGGCCCGCAGGTGCGGGACGACGCGTTCGGGATTGATTAGTTCGACGATTTCCATGTCGGTCCTCAGAGGATAACGTGGCGCCGCGGATTTGGTACGCCTATTGTCTCAGAAGGCGATGATACTTACGAGGCCGTGTTCTCACGGTTCCCCCGCGGGTCCAGCCAGCCGACATTCCCGTCGGGCCGCCGGTAGATCATGTTCAGGCCGCCATGAGCCGCATTGCGGAACATCAAGGCCGGCAGGTCTTCGAGATCAAGGCGCATCACCGCCTCGCCCACCGTCAGGGTCGCGACTTCCGCAGTCATTTCGGCGACGACGACCGGTTCTGCGACGCCCTGCGTGTCCGCAGCCGCGTCGCCGGCGGTTTCCCCCGCCTCGATTTCGGCCTCATCGGCTTCCGGTTCGCCGGCGAGGATATATTGCTGGGCGGCGAGGGTTTCAACCTCCCGCGTCTGGTTCATGTGATGGTCGCGCAAACGCCGTTTGTGACGGCGGAGCCGTTTCGCCACATGTTCCGCCGCCCGGTTGAAGGCGACATAGGGGTCGTCCGCCTCGTCGGTGCCGCGCGCATAGATACCGCGTCCGACATGAACCGCGATCTCGCATTCAAAGAATGCCCCCCGCTTGCCGAAGACAACGGAACTTTCGAGCCCGTCGTCGAAATATTTCCTGACGATGGTGTCGACTTCGTCGGCGGCATGCCCGCGCAGGGCATCTCCGACGTCGATATGGCGGCCGGTGACTTTGACGTTCATCGAGGTTCGAATTCGGATTGTGGAAGTGGTCGGCGAGGCGCGCAAAGGGCCCTTCGGCCGGGCCGGCGCAAATTATGGATGGGGCCCATGGGAGTCAACCTCCGTCGGCAACAGCCGGATTACGCGCACGCAGAGCGCACTGGAACATTCCATCCAAGCACTATCCCGCCAGGGCAATCGCCTTCTGACGCCGCCGCTCGACCGACGACGGAATACGCATCGCTTCGCGGTACTTTGCCACGGTCCGCCGTGCCACGTCGAATCCCGCCTGATGCAGGAGCTGCACGATCTTGTCGTCGGACAGGGGCTTGGTCTCCGTGTCGATCAGGCTGCGGATGCGGTGACGGATGGCGGCCGCGGCCTGGGCCTCTCCTCCCTCGCCGCCGACGGCAGCGGAGAAGAAGAAGCGCAATTCGAAGACCCCGCGCGGCGTTTCCACGAACTTTCCGGAGGTTGCGCGGCTCACCGTGCTCTCGTGCATATCGATGGCCTCCGCCACCTGGCGCAACACCAGCGGTTTGAGCGCCTCGACACCGCGGTCGAAGAAATCCTGCTGGTGCCGCACGATCTCCGCGCCGACCTTGACGAGCGTCCGTGCCCGCTGTTCCAGCGCCCGGACGAGCCAGCTGGCTTCCTGCAGCCGGTCGCGGGCATAGCGCCGCGCCGCCGCGTCCGGCGAACGGCGAACGTCCTCTGCGAAGCTCCGGTCGATCAGGAGGCGTGGCTGGGTCGCCGCGTTGAGACTGACACGCCATCCCTCCGCCGTCTCCTCGACCAGCAGGTCCGGGACAACGGGAGCCGCCGCGTCGGTCTCGAAGCGCGTGGCGGGGCGGGGGTCGAGGCTCCGAAGCTCCGCGACCATTTCGGCCAGCCGGGACGGCGTTGCATTGCACAGACGCTGTAGCTGCGCCTGCGCCCCGGAGGCAAGCAGGTCGAGATTGTCGAGCAGCCCCTGCATGGGGCGATCCAAGCGTCCGGCTTCCGCCAGTTGCAGGGCCAGGCAATCCGCCAGGTCCCGGGCGAAGATACCTGTCGGCTCAAAGGTGCGGAGACGGCGATAGACCTCGCGCACCCGTTCCTCTTCGGCGCCGGTGGCCACGACGGCCTCCACAGGATCGTCACGCAGATAGCCCGACGGGTCGAGCCGCCCGGCCAGGAGACTCGCGATCAGCCGATCGCCGGCATCGTCGAACGCGACCAGTATCTGTGTATCGAGAAACTCCCGAAGCGACGGCTGCGCGGCAATCCGCTCCGACAGGTCGGGCAGTTCCTCGCCGGACGCCCGGAAACCGGACCCGGCAGGGCCGCCGACGGTCATCGAGGCACCCGGTCCGGAAACGCCCAGCCCAGACCCGCCTGGCCCGGACCCGCCTGGCCCTGACGCGGGCTCAGATCGGTCGTCGCCGTTCCACAGAT
>CAYGKX010000036.1:0-5737 GCA_964350225.1 uncultured Rhodospirillaceae bacterium
GGTCGCCCCCAGCGCCGCGCGGGCCGCCACGATGGCGGCCGAGCCGCCGGAGGATCCGCCGGGGACCAGCGGCCGATTATCGCCGCGCCGCCGCCAGGGGTTCTCGACCGGCCCGAAGTGGGAGGTCATGTTCGACGAGCCCATGGCGAATTCGTCGAGGTTCGTCTTGCCAAGCATCACCGCGCCGGCCCGCCACAGGTTGGCGCCGACCGTGCTTTCGTAGGGCGGCTCAAACCCGTCGAGGATCTGGGAGCCCGCCGTCGTCAGCACGTCCTCGGTGCAGAACAGGTCCTTGATCGCAAGCGGAATGCCCTCGAGAAGCCCCGCCTCGCCCGCTTTCCGGCGGCCGTCCGAAGCGTCCGCCATGGCGAGCGCCTTTTCCGGTGTTTCGGTGATCAGGGTGTTCAGGCTGCGGGCCGTCTCGACCGCCGCGACATGCGCTTCGGCCAGTTCCTTCGCCGAGAAGTCGCCGACCGCGAGCCCGTCGCGGGCCTGTGCGATGGTCAGCCGTGTCAGTTCGCTCATGCCGCGCCCCTCATTCCACCACCTTGGGCACGGCGAAGAAGTCGCGCACCCGGTCCGGCGCGTTGGCGAGCACCCGCTCGGGATACCCGCCATCGGTCACCTTGTCGGACCGCATCGGCAGGTCCCGGGCGACGACGCTTGTCATCGGTTCGACGGACGAGGTGTCGAGCCGGTCGAGCTGTTCGACCCAGCTCAGGATGTTGTTCAGCTCGCCGGCGAGGCCGTCCAGATCCTCTTCGGGAACCTTCAATCGGGCGAGATGGGCGATCCGCCGCACCGTCTCTTTGTCGAGGGCCATGGGTGACACTTTCGATCGGGAAATCCGGGCGGACAGGCATGCCGCCCGCGGGCGGCGGAAACTAGCACCGGCCATCCCCCGGCGGCAACCGGTGAGCGGGGCCGAGAGACCACCGGGCACCGCGAGCGCGCGGCGAAGCTGACTGCCAGATGAACGGCGGCATCAGGGTGAGTTCACTGTCGATATGGTCTTATCCGACCCAGCACACACACCCGAGAGCCATCGCCCCACAAAGCCGTCGCCGAAAAGGAAGCATCCCATGTCGCCCGCAACCGCCGCCCGCCCCGAGGACACCGCCACCTGGATCGCCGCCCAGATCGTCACGGAACTCGAACGCGCCTCCCGCCGCCAGGCTCAGGAAACCCTGCCCGGCCTGCCCGGCGCAAAGCGCCCCGACGAGGAAGTGCTGGTCCTCCGCTGACGCCCTGAAGCCTCTCCCGCCATTTCGACGAGAGGCAGAAAACCTGCGGCGCGCCAGGTGAGCCCGCATAAACACTTCCGATCCGGACTCCTCCCGCACTAGGATCGCGCCGGTTTCAACCCCCACCGGCAAGGGCATGGCGGAGACGGCATTACACGACCTGACGGACGGACTGGCGCGCGGCGCCCGATTGATGGGCATCGATCTGGGCGACAAGACGCTCGGCCTCGCCCTGTCCGACACGACCTTCCGCATCGCGAGCCCGCTCGAGACCCTGAAGCGCCGGAAGTTCACCCCCGACGCCGAAGCGCTCGCCGCGCTGATCGCCCGGCATGGTGTCGGAGGCCTCGTCTACGGGCTGCCTGTGAACATGGATGGCAGCGAAGGGCCGCGCTGCCAATCGACCCGCCAGTTCGCCAAGAATTTCGATGCGCGTACGCCGCTGCCCTACGCATTCTGGGACGAACGGCTGTCGACGGCGGCTGTCGAACGCATCCTGATCGGAGAGGCGGACCTGACGCGGAAACGTCGGGCGGAGGTCGTCGACCGGGCGGCGGCCGCCTATATCCTGCAGGGCGCGCTCGACGCGCTGGCGACCGGGCAACGGGAGCGATAGACCCCGTCCATGCTCGACATTGTCGCCTCCCTCGTCCCGATCTTCGTGCTGATCCTCCTGGGCCTCTTTCTCCGCCTCTGGCGGCCGCTGGACGCGAAATTCTGGGCGGCGGCCGACCGGCTGACCTACTACGTCTTCTTCCCGGTTTTGCTGTTCGTCAGCATCGCCAAGGCCGACCTGACCGACATGCCGGTCAGCGCCGGGATCGGCCTGCCGATCATGACCCTCCTGATCGTCTCCGGCGCGCTTCTCTTCCTGCGCCCGCGCCTGGGCTTCAAGGGCCCGGCCTTCGCCTCGGTCTTTCAAGGATCGGTCCGGACCAACACCTACGTCGCCCTGGCTGCCGCCCTCGCCGTCTATGGCGAGGAGGCGCTGCCGGCGGTGGCGCTGGGCATCATCGCCTTCATTCCCTTCGTCAATCTCGCCTCCGTCCTGGTCCATCTTCGCTATGGCAGCGGCAAGAAAAGCAGCCTTCGAACGGCACTGGTCGAGATCGTCACCAACCCGCTGATCATTGCCTGTGTTCTCGGCATCGTCATCAACCTGGCCGATGTCGTCTTGCCGGACCTGCTCGACACGACCCTGGAGATGCTGGGCCGCGCTGCCTTGCCAATGGGCCTGCTCTCCGTCGGCGCCGCGCTGGAATTCGCGAGCCTCAGGCGATCGGTGAAGGCCCTGGCGGTGGCGAGCGTCGTAAAGCTCGCCGTCCTTCCGGCGCTGCTCCTCATAGGGATGAGCAATGCGGATCTCGAAGGCGCGCCGGCCGGCGTGCTCCTGCTCTTCGCCGCGGCCCCGACCTCGGTCTCTTCCTTCGTACTCGCCCGCCATATGGGGGGCGACTACAAGCTGATGGCGGCCCTCATTACCGTCCAGGTGCTGCTGTCGATGGCGACCCTGCCGCTCTGGCTGTGGGCGGCGAGCTACGTGGTGTAGCCCATCTGGTAGCCCATCCGGGCGAATGCCGGCCCCGCCGCCTCCACCACCCGGTTCGCGAGCTCTGCCGGCATCCGCGAACGCCAGTCGCCGGCGACCCCCTTCCGATAGAAGGAGCCTGCGTCCTCCTCTCCCGCTTTGCGGCCACCGGACAAGGCCGCGAAATCCGTCGCCGCGCGGCAGGCCTCCACCGCCTCCGGCGCCACATCAAGCTCGAGGAACCGCAGCATGGCGGCGATGCCCGCTGCCGGATCGTCCAGCAAATCCTCGTAGCGCACCGCGCGATAGCGGTCGCCGGCGGTTGCCGAGAATGCCTCGGCCTTCGCCATCGCGGCGGCCCAGACCTGGCCATATTTGACAGCATAGGCCTCGAACCCGCCGAACTGCTCGACCGCCCGGTCCGGCGCGTGGCGCATGTTGAAGGCCCAGCCCGACACGGCCCCGTCGCGCGGATCGCGCACGATGTGGAGGAACCGCGCGTCGGGAAAGAGCGCGTCGAGTTGCCCCATGGCGTGGACATGATCGGGCGTCTTCTCACCGACCGCTCTCAGGTCCGGCTTGCCGCTTTCCGCCGCCCAGCGCGCCAGGACCAGGGCCGTCGCCGCCGCGGCGGTAGCATCCAGGTCGGCCGTCTCGAACCGCGGCGCCCGGTGAACGGGGTCCAGCCGCTTCGGCGCCTCCTTGTTGTATCGGTCGAGCGCGCCGGCGAGCGCCGGGCGGAGCAGGCCGGCGATATGCGCCTCCCCCTTGCAGAGGGATTGGGGATGGGCGTCGAGAATCGCCTGGACCCAGGTGGTGCCGGACTTCGGGACGCCAACCACGAAGAAGACCCGCTTGCCGGCCAGGAGATCGAGGGCATCGCGCAGCCGTTCAGCCCCGCTGGTTGTCCCCTTGGCTGGCCTGCTGGCCGCCCCGCTCACTTCGGCTTCAGGCCCTTGAAGAAGGTCCAGATGACGACCCCGGCGTCGATGTGCCGGGACGTCTTTCCGACAATCGTTTCCGACTGATACTGCAGCCCGCCCGGCCAGGTATGGCCGCCCTGGTCGATCCTGTAGAGGAGCACCCGCGCGTCGGTACAGTATGAATATTCGTTGACGTAGACCTGCGTGACGTCCGCCGGATCGGCGCTGTCCAGTTTCTGGGTCTGAGGGACCGTTTCGCAATTGTCGTGCCGGGCCCAGAAAAGCGCGGTCTCCGTCGCCGAGAGGACGCTGCCCAACCGCTGAAAGCGTTCGCGGAACTCCCCGCCCCGCCAGGGCATGAGCGGGTCGTTCGTGCCGTTCATGATGAGGACCGGCATCGGTCCCTGCGGCTGGCAGCGCCAGCGCATCCGCGTCGGAAGGTTCGCCGCGACCGCGGCGATGCCGGCGATGGACCGCGTCGCCTCGCATCCGATGCGGTAGGCCATCATGCCGCCATTGGCCATCCCCGTGACGAAGACGCGGCGGGTGTCGACCTTCGCCTCTTTCGCGGCGACGTCGGCGATCACCCGCATCACGAACTTCACGTCGTCGATATCCTGGGTGAAGGCCGTGAAGCCGGTGCGCGTGCGCCCGTCGTTCCAGTGACCCTCGAACGCCTGCGGATAGACGACGACGAAGCCTTCCTTCCCGGCAATCCTGTTGAGATGGGTCAGGCGGGCAAAATATTCCGCCCGGCCGCCGCCCCGATGCAGCGCGACCACCAGGGGTGCCTTACCTGCGGCCTTCCTGGCCGTGTCAGGCACATGCAGGAAATAGCTGCGATTTCGCCCGTCGACGGTCAGCCCATGGCGCTGCATGGCGGCGCTGCCGTCCTGGGCAAGCGCGGGGCCACCGGAGAGAGGGGATCCGAACGCGAAGGCGGCGGCGGCGAGGACAGCGAGCGGTCTCATCGGGCTCCTGGGTCGGCAGGCGTGCCCCGAACGGGCGTGCCCAAAGATAGGGAGAGCCACGCCGCCTGCCAAGCGCCGCGCCCCTCGCTTGCGCCGCCGGCTGGCGATTGCCTATAACCGCCGCTTGTCACACGAACGGAACGCTCATGCCCGGACCCCTCGAAGGCCTTCGCATTTTCGACATGACCCGCATCCTCGCGGGTCCGACCGCGACCCAGGTACTGGCCGATCTCGGCGCCGACGTCATCAAGATCGAGCGGCCCGGCAAGGGCGACGACGTGCGCCACTGGGGCCCGCCCTATCTGGAGGACGCCGAGGGCAACCCGCAGACGACAGACAGCGTCTACTTCAACGCGGCGAACCGCAACAAGCGCTCCATCACCTTGAACCTCGCGCATCCGGAGGGCCAGGCGCTCGCCCGGAAGCTGATCGGGGAATGCGACGTCCTGTTCGAGAACTACAAGGTCGGCGACCTCGCCAAATACAACCTGGCCTATGAACAGGTGAAGGACGCGTTTCCGCGCCTCATCTACTGCTCGCTGACCGGCTTCGGCCAGACCGGGCCCTACTCGCCCCGGGCCGGGTTCGACCTCGTCGTGCAGGGCATGGGCGGGATCATGTCGATCACGGGGCCCGAAGACGGCGCGCCGGCGAAGGTCGGGGTGGGCATCGCCGACATCATGACCGGCATGTACTGCAACATCGCCATCCTGTCCGCGCTGCGCCACCGGGACGCCACTGGCCAGGGCCAGCATATCGACATGGCCCTCCTCGACTGCCAGGTCGCCTGGCTGGTCAACGAGGGGATGAACTACCTCCACACCGAGAAGGTGCCCCATGCCTGGGGCACGGCCCATGCGACCATCGTGCCCTATCAGGCCTTCCCGACGACGGACGGCTATTTCATTCTCGCCGTGGGCAACGACCGGCAGTTCCAGCGTTTTTGCGAATTCGCGGGCGCGCCGGCGCTGGCGGAGGACCCGCGCTTTCTGACCAATTCCCTGCGCGTCCAGCATCGCCCGGAATGCGTCGCCGCGGTGACAGAGCTGACCCGTCAGCACCCGGCCGACC
>CAYGKX010000036.1:5747-6597 GCA_964350225.1 uncultured Rhodospirillaceae bacterium
AGATCCTGCGCGCCGCCGACCACTGGATCGAGGGCCTGTCCGCGATCGGCGTGCCTTGCGGGCCGGTCAATACCATCGACAAGGTCTTCGCCGACCCGCAGGTCCAGTCACGTGGCATGCGGATCGAACTCGAGCACAGCGCGACCGGCAAGCTGGAGCCCTATATCGGCAGTCCCATCAAGATGTCCGAAACCCCGGTGAGCTATCGCCGCGGCGCGCCGATGGTCGGCGAGCATACGGAAGACGTCCTGGGCGAACTGCTCGGCATGGATGCGGCGACGGTCGGCAAGCTGAGGGACGACGGGGTCGTCTGATCCGGTGGCGGGCGCGGGCCGGTTGCGTCCGCACCCCGCCCGATTTATGATTAATTTTCATTTATCGAATTATCGGAAGGATCCGGCATGTCACGTGCCCTCGCGGCCCTGTCCCTGATCGTCGGCTTCCTGGCACTTGCCGTCGCGCCGGCCACGGCCATCGTCGGTGGCGCCGACGCCCAGACAAACGAATGGCCCTGGCAGATCGGCTTCCTGATCAACGACTGGGGTTTTCTGGCCGGCTTCTGATCAGCCGGGGATCACACGCCCCGACACGGTCCGGACGACCTTGTAGACCCGGACCGGCTCCTTGATGTTCTTCACTTCCTGCTCGCCGATGTCGGTGAAGCCGGCGTCGACCTTGTTCTTCACCTGGTCGTAGACCGGGCCGGAGATACACAGGCCGCCGGGATCGGCGAGGCTCTCAAGACGGGCGGCGATGTTGACGCCGTCGCCATAAAGGTCGTCGCCCTCCGAGAGCGCGTCGCCGATAGGGTGCCCCATCCGGAAGTTGCGCAGTTGCCCGGGGTGGCGAC
>CAYGKX010000036.1:6624-12151 GCA_964350225.1 uncultured Rhodospirillaceae bacterium
ATGGCACAGCGGATGCCGTCGACCACGCTCGCGAATTCGGCAAGGATGCCGTCGCCGATGACCTTGAAGATGCGGCCTCGATAACGCTCGACGGTCGGGTCGTAGAGCTCCGCCCGGCAGGACTTGAGCGCGGCGAGGGTGCCGGCCTCGTCGTCGCCCATCATGCGGGAATAGCCCACGACGTCCGACGCGAGGATCGCGGCGAGCCGGCGCACCGTCGAAAATTCCTGCGCCTTCTTCGGGCTGTCGGCGCCCGCCTCGGACCGGCCGAGCCTGTCGAGCAGCATGCGAACCGTCGTTTCATGCCGGCCGAGCATGATCGGGTCGTCGAGGGCGACCGTCGCGCTTTCGATCCGCTTCCACTCCCCCTGGCGCTGGATATAGGTGCCGTAGCTGCTCTGACGATCGATCACCCGATAGCGGCCGTCGTCGTTGCGCACGAGTTCGGCGTGCACCCGCGACACCGACTTGTCGTCCAGGACGATGCTTGCCGTCTTGCTGCGGCCGACCCGAAGTCCGTTCATGTGACTCCCGTCATGATCTTGACTCCCGTCATGATCTGCCCCGCACGGGGAAATTGAGACATCGAAGCCCCGTCGTCCATCGGTCGAGAACCCGCCTCCCGGATCGCCCGGGCCCCGGCGGGCGCCGCGCGTTGCGGCGCACAAGTATACACCCTACCGATGCGCGCGAAAGCGGGCGCCGGGCCGGGCGCATGACCGCTGCGCCGGGGCTGCAGGGCTCGTCGCTTGCCGGGGCCGGGGGCCGCTGGTATCAGGGCGCCCATGGCCGCCTCCCCGCCCTCCTCGCCCGTGGCCGGCCGCCGGCCGCGCAACCAGCTCGGCATCCTCTTGATGGTCGGCTCGATCTTCTGTCTCGCGGCGATGGAGGCGATCGCGAAAATTCTGGTCGAGGACTATCCTGTCCAGATGGTCGTCTGCGCCCGGCTCGGACTGCATTTTCTCGTCACGCTACCGCTCTTCTTCTTCGGCGGCCGGTTGCATCTCCTCAAGACCGGGCGGCCGGTGCTGCACAGCGCGCGCTCCCTCGTGCTCGTGCTGGCGAGCTTCCTGTTCATCACGGCGCTGACGCGCATTCCGCTGGCAGAGGCGACCTCGCTCGTGTTCACGGCGCCGTTCATTGTAACCGCACTCTCCGCCATGTTCCTGAAGGAGCGCGTCGGCGCCCGGCGCTGGATCGCAATTCTGGTGGGTTTCGCAGGCGTCATCGTCATCCTGCGGCCGAGCACGGACTTCAACTGGTTCCTGTTGCTGCCGCTGGCGACCGGCATCTGCTACGCCTGCTACCAGGTCACGACCCGGGTCCTGTCTTTCACCGAGCCGACCCTGACGCTCTTCTTCTACACCGTCGCCGCCGGAACAGTCGTCTCCGGCGCGCTTCTGCCCTTTTACTGGGTGACCCCGGATATCGAGGGGACCGGCCTGTTTCTCCTGACCGGCGCCCTCGGCTTCATGGGCCAGTATCTGGTGATCCGGGCGCTGCAGGAGGGCGAGGCCTCAACCGTCGCGCCCTTCCTTTACACGCAGCTGATCTGGGCGACCCTCTTCGGGGTTGTCCTGTTCGGCAATTTCCCCGACCTCTGGACCTTCATCGGCGCCGCCATCGTCATCGGCAGCGGGATATATATCTGGCACCGGGAACGCCGCCGAGCCCTCGCCGCCGCCCACGAAGCGGCCGCGGCCGAACGGCGACGTACCGGACGGGACGAGCCGAAAGGCGCAGGGCCATGACCCGCCGTGCGGACAACAGCGGGATTCTCCTTCTCCTGACGGCGATCCTTTTCGTCGTCACGATGAACACCATCGCCAAATATCTGTCGAACCAGGGCCTGCCGCCGCTGCAACTGGTGTGGGCGCGCTTCACCTTTCATCTCGCGACCGCCCTGCCCCTCGTGGCGCTGCTCGCACCGAAGCGGCTGCTTACCACCCGCCCCGTCTTCCAGGTCGGCCGGTCGGCGATCCTCATGACGATGACCTTTTGCTTCTTCTTCGGCTTGGCCCTCCTGCCCCTGGCCGAAGTGACGGCGATGATGTTCGCCGCGCCTTTCTTCCTGACCTGCCTGTCGGTCCTGATCCTCCGCGAGGCCGTCGGGTTGCGCCGCTGGGCCGGGGTCGCGGTCGGCTTCGTCGGGATCTTCATGATCCTGAAGCCCAGCCTGTCGATGAACCCCTATTATCTCGTTCCGCTGGCCGCCGCATTCCTCTATGCCTTCTACCAGTTGTCGACGCGCATCATCTCGGGCGACGACCACAGCGTCACGACGCTCCTCTACACACCCGTTGCGGGGACAGCCGTCGCGAGCGCGATCATGCCCTTCGTCTGGGTTCCGCCGGACGCGCTCAACTGGGTCCTCCTCGTCTCCCTCGGCATGCTGGGAGCGGCAGGCCACTACCTCATCATCATGGCCTATCACCGCTCCGAAGCCTCGCTCCTCGCGCCCTTCGGCTACAGTTCCATGCTTTGGGCGACCCTGGCCGGCTGGATGGTCTTCGACAGCCTGCCGGATGCCTGGACATTCGCGGGCGCCGCCCTGATCATCGCGAGCGGCCTCTACATCTGGTACCGCGAGCAGAAGCGCCTGCGCGACCGGGCGCCCGTCCCGGAAGCGGAGGCGGCGCCATGACCGCCGGACCGCCCGCCAGCGCCGGCCACCGGTCGGATCATAGCGGAATCGCCCTGATCCTGGTCTGCTACGCCATGCTCGTCGCGATGGACACCATCGTGAAGTATCTGGTCGAGAACGGGGTGCCGGTCCTGCAGATCACCTGGGCGCGCTTCGTCTTTCACTTCCTGGGCGCGCTGCCGATCTTTCTGTTCTTCCACCGGGACAAGATGCGCGCGCGCCGGCCGGGGCTGCAGCTCTTCCGCTCCTCGCTCCTGTTCCCGACCACGGTCCTCTTCTTCCTCGCCCTCGAGGCAATCCCTCTTGCCTCTGCGACGGCCATCGCCTTCGCCGCCCCGCTGATCCTGATCGCTTTCTCCGCCCTGTTCCTGAAAGAACGTGTCGGGCCGCGGCGCTGGATGGGCGTCGCGCTCGGGTTCGGCGGCATCCTCATCATCATTCGACCCGGGCCGGCGATGGAACTCGCCTATCTCCTGCCCCTCGCCGCCGCGGTCACCTACGCGACCTACGAACTCACGACCCGGATGAGCTCGCGGGCCGATCATGCGATGACCACCTTTTTCTTCACGCCCATTGCGGGGACCTTGATGAGCTCGGCCGTCGTGCCCTTCATCTGGGTCTCGCCGAGCCTCGAAGCCTGGGCGCTGATGATCGTGTGTGGCCTGTTGGCAACGGGCGGGCACTTCCTGCTGATCCTCGCCTTCGAGCGGTCGGAGGCGTCGCTGATCGCGCCCTTCGGCTACAGCACCATCATCTGGGCCACCCTGTTCGGCTGGATCGTCTTCGGGCATCTGCCGGACGGCTGGACCTCGATCGGCGCGGCGCTGATCATCGCGAGCGGCCTGTATATCTGGTACCGGGAGCGGCGCGTCCATCGCCTGCCACCGACCCCGACGCCCCGGTCCATGCCGTGACCGCGCCGGGAGCCCCCGCCCCCGCCCCCGGCCGCCGGTCCGACCATGGCGGCATCGTGTTGTTGCTGATCGCCGTCTCGATGTTCGTGTCGATGGACACGATCGTGAAGTATCTCGCCGGGCTCGGCTATCCCGTCCTCCAGATCGTCTGGGCCCGCTTCGTCTTCCACCTCCTGTTCGCACTGCCGATCCTGCTGGTCTTCTATCCCGGCCGCTGGCGGACGCCGCGACCCGCCTTGCAGCTTGGCCGGTCGCTCCTCCTCTTCGTCACGACGATGACCTTCTTCTTCGCCCTGAAGCTCATCTCGCTGGCCGCCGCGACGACCATCATGTTCGCCGCCCCCCTGTTCCTCATCGTCATGTCGGTCATCGTCCTGGGCGAGAAAGTCGGCCTGCGCCGCTGGGTCGGCGTCGCGGCCGGCTTTGCGGGCATCGTCGTGATCATCCGGCCGGGCCCCACGATGGACGTCGCCTATCTGGTGCCACTCGCCGCCGCCTTCATCTACGCCGTCTATCAGCTTCTCACCCGGATGATGTCCGGCGACGAGGCTGCCGTGACCACTTTCTTCTACACGCCGATCGCCGGCGCCATCGTCGCGAGCGCCATCCTGCCCTTCGTCTGGCAGGCGCCGGCCGATCTGGGCATCTGGGCGCTGATGGCACTGGCCGGGATCCTGGGCGGTGGCGGCCATTTCCTCCTGATCAAGGCGTTCGAACGGTCGGAGGCCTCCCTCCTCGCGCCCTTCGCGTACAGTTCGATCCTCTGGGCGACCCTTCTCGGCTGGGCCGTCTTTGCGCGCCTGCCCGACGAATGGACCTTCATCGGCGCCGCCATCATCATCGCCAGCGGCCTGTATATCTGGCACCGGGAGCGGGTTCTGGCGAAGCGCAGCCTGCCGCCCATCGCGCCCGAATAAAGGGTCGTTAAGCGCTTGCCGCGGGGGGACCCCGCGCATATAGTCCGCGCCTGATATGAACGCGCCGGCCTCTCCGCTACCGCTTCAGCTGAAGCACCGACATCTGCTCGGGATCCAGGAGCTTTCGGCAGCCGAAATCGAGCTTCTGCTCGACCTCTCCGAAAGCTATGTCGAGCAGAACCGCCAGTCGGTGAAGAAGGGCAACGTCCTTTCCGGCCGGACGGTCATCAACCTGTTCTTCGAAAATTCGACCCGCACGCGCACCAGCTTCGAGCTGGCCGCGAAGCGGCTCGGCGCGGACGTGATCAACATGTCGGTCGCCTCGAGCTCGATCAAGAAGGGCGAGACCCTGCTCGACACGGCGATCACCCTGAACGCCATGAACCCGGACGTGCTGGTGGTGCGCCATCCGGACAGCGGCGCGGTCAAGCTCCTGTCCGACAAGGTGCGCTGCGCGGTCATCAACGGCGGCGACGGCAGCCACGAACACCCGACCCAGGCGCTGCTCGACGCCCTGACGATCCGCCGGCGCAAGGGGCACCTCCAGGGGCTGACCGTCGCGATTTGCGGCGACATCGCCCACAGCCGGGTCGCCCGGTCGAACATCTATCTTCTTCAGACGATGGGGGCGAGCGTCCGTGTCGTGGCGCCGCCGACACTCCTGCCGCCCCAGGTCGAACGGCTCGGCGTCCGGGCTTTCAGCGACATGCGCGCGGGGTTGAAGGACTGCGACATCGTCATGATGCTGCGCCTTCAGACGGAGCGCATGCAGGGCTCGTACGTCCCGTCGATCCGCGAATATTTCCATTTCTTCGGGCTGACCTACGAGAAACTGGCGGCGGCCAAGGACGACGCCCTCATCATGCATCCCGGTCCGATGAACCAGGGTGTCGAGCTCGACAGCGATGTGGCCGACGTGAAGAACACCGGCGGTCGCTGGGGCGGTGCGACCACCGCCGCCAAGTTCCTGGAAAAATTCGTCGGCGAAAAACCGTGGGTCCACCTCGACATCGCCGGTCCCTCTTTTGGTTCCAGCAACAAAGCTCACCGAG
>CAYGKX010000036.1:12161-16667 GCA_964350225.1 uncultured Rhodospirillaceae bacterium
TCCCGGTCCGATGAACCGGGGGGTCGAGATCGACAGCGAGGTGGCCGATGATTTCGGCCGCAGCGTCATTCAGGAGCAGGTCGAGATGGGCGTCGCCGTCCGCATGGCCTGCCTGGAGATCCTCACCCGGACCCTGCCGACCGAGGAGACCGCCTGATGCCGGAACGCGCGGGCCCCGTCGCCTTCATCAACGCCCGGATCCTCGACCCGGCGACGGGCCTCGACGAAAAGGGTGCCCTGGTCGTCGAGAACGGAACCGTCGCCGATTTCGGACCGCGCCTCTTCACCGACAGCCCGCCGCTGGGCATCGAGGTCGTCGACTGCGGCGGCAAGTGCCTGGCGCCGGGGCTGGTCGACATGAGGGTCCAGCTGCGCGAGCCGGGGGACGAGCACAAGGAGACGATCGCCAGCGCGAGCGCCGCTGCCTCGGTCGGCGGCGTCACCGCCATGATCTGCTTGCCGAATACCGAACCGGTCATCGACGACGTGGCGGGCATCGAATTCGTTGCCCGCCGGGCGCGCGAGGTAAAGGGCACGAAGGTCTTCTGCTACGCCGCCGCGACCAAGCAACTCGAGGGGCGGGAGCTCACGGAACTGGGCCTTCTGTCGGAGACGGGGGCTGTCGCCTTCACCGACGGCACACATGCCATCGCCGACGCCCAGGTGATGCGCCGCGCCCTCGCCTACGCCAAGACGTTCGACCTCCTGCTCGTTCAACATCCGGAGGAGCCGTCGCTGTCGGCCAGCGGTGTCATGAATGCAGGCGAAACCTCGATGCGCCTTGGCCTGCCCGGCATCCCCGCCGTCGCCGAGGTCATGATGATCGAGCGCGACCTCAGGCTGGTGGAGCTGACCGGCGGGCGCTATCACGCGGCCCATATCTCGACCCGGGCGGCCGTGGAGGCGATCCGCGCCGCCAAGGCCAGGGGTCTCAAGGTCACCTGCGATACGGCGCCCCACTATTTCACCCTGAACGAGACGGCGATCGGCGACTACCGCACCTTCGCCAAGCTGTCGCCGCCGCTGCGCAGCGAGGACGACCGCCTCGCCATCGCCGAGGGTTTGGCCGACGGAACGATCGACGTCATTGCCAGCGATCACGCGCCCCAGGACCAGGACGGGAAGCGCGTTCCCTTCGCCCAGGCGGCGGATGGCATCGTCGGGCTGGAAACGCTCCTGACCCTGTCGCTCGCGCTCTACCACAAGGGCGACATGCCCCTGTTGGACGTGCTCCACCGGATGACGGTGGCGCCGGCCGATATCCTGCGGCTGAAGCTCGGGCGGATCGTCCGGGGCGGGCCGGCCGACCTCATGCTGTTCGACCCCGACCGGCCCTGGCGGATCGATGTCGACGGCTTCCGCTCCAAGTCGAAGAACTCGCCCTTCGACGAGATGCCGACCCAGGGCAAAGTACTGCGCACGATTGTCGCCGGCCGCACGCTCTACGAAGCGCAGGAGGCCACCGGCGCGGTTGCGGCGTGAAATCGCTCCTGCCGCCGCAGCGACCGGGAAAGCCGGGGTCTCCTCGCGAGGACGCGCAAGTGTCGAAAGAACGCAGATCAGGTCCGGGGAGACGTCATATGTATGATACTGGTCTCTTCTGAGTTCCAAGCTCCCACTTCTTTCGACTGCCCGAACCGATGCCCGACCCCATCAGCTGGTCCTTTGCGGCCCCCTATCTCATCGCCGCTTTCGTCGCCGGCTACCTGCTCGGCTCGATCCCCTTCGGTCTCGTCCTTACGCGCCTGTTCGGGCTCGGCGACATTCGGAAGATCGGCTCCGGAAACATCGGCGCGACGAACGTCCTTCGGACCGGCAACAAGGGGGTCGCGCTCGCGACACTTGTTCTCGATGGCGCGAAGGGCGCCGTTGCGTTGCTGGTCGCCTACTGGCTGTACGGCACCGACATGGGCGTCGTGGCGGGCTTCGGCGCGCTGCTCGGGCACATGTTCCCGGTCTGGCTCCGTTTCCGGGGCGGCAAGGGGGTGGCGACGGCGCTCGGCCTCCTGCTCGCGGCGGCCTGGCCGGTCGGTATCGCCGCCTGCCTGACCTGGCTCGCGGTCGCCTTCGTCTTCCGCTACTCCTCCCTCGCCGCCCTGGTCGCCGTAGCGGCCTCGCCGCTCTATGCCAAGGCGCTCGCCTATCTCGTGCCGGTCAGCACCGATCTGGGCGAGCCCGTCCCCTACCACCAACTGGCCGAAATGGCGCTGGCCGTGGCGGTCCTCGTGTGGATCCGCCATTACGCAAACATCAAGCGGCTCGCCTCGCGCACCGAGCCGAAGATCGGCGAGAAAAAGAACGCGGCCGTCGCAAACGGCGGTTGACCCGTTCGCCACTTGGTGAACAAAATGTAAACATGCTTGCCCGCGCCGCCCGCCCGCTCACGGATGCCGAACGGCTCGACTGGCTGCGGCTCATCCGCAGCGAGAATGTCGGACCGGTCAGCTTCTACCACCTCCTGCGATTCTACGGCTCGGCGGAGGCGGCGCTGGATGCCCTTCCGGCGCTGGCCCGGCGCGGCGGCCGCGAGCGGCCGGTGAAGATCTGCCCCGCCGCGCGGGCGGAGAAGGAATTCGCCGCTGCCGCCCGGGCCGGCGCGCGGATGGTCGCCGCCATCGAGCCCGAGTATCCGGAGGCCCTGGCGGCAGTGGAGGACGCACCGCCGGTCGTCTCGATCAAGGGAGATGCCTCGATCATGGGCCAGCCCTGCCTCGGTATCGTCGGCGCCCGCAACGCCTCGTCCAACCGCCGGCGCCTGGCCCGGACGCTGGCGACGGAATTGGGCCAGGCGGGCTTCACCATCGTGTCCGGCCTCGCCCGGGGCATTGACACGGCGGCCCACACCGGATCGCTCGCCAGCGGTACCGTCGCCGTCGTCGCGGGCGGGGTCGATATTTGCTACCCGCCCGAGAACAAGGCGCTCCTCGACGATATCGGGGCGAACGGTGCCGTCATCGCCGAACAGCCGCCGGGGACGGAACCGCAGGGCCGGCATTTCCCGCGGCGCAACAGGCTCATTTCCGGCCTTTCGCGAGGCGTGATCGTGGTCGAGGCCGCGCCCCGCTCCGGCTCCCTTATCACCGCGCGCATGGCGCTCGAACAGGGGCGGGAGGTCTTCGCGGTGCCCGGCTCGCCGCTCGACCCGCGCTGCCGGGGCACCAACAACCTGATCCGCGAGGGAGCGACATTGACGGAAGGGGCGGAGGATGTCGTGCGCGCGCTTGCCGGCAGCCTCGACCGGCAGTTGGCGGAACCGCCGACCGACCCCGAATTTGGCGATCCTGGCCCAGGCGCGGCGATCGGAGGGGAGATCGACACCGCCCGGAGTTCCGTCCTTTCGGTACTCTCGCCAAGCCCGACAGGAGTTGACGAACTGATCCGCGGGTGCCAATTACGGGCTTCCGCCGTCGCTGCGGTCCTGCTCGAACTGGAGCTGGCCGGGCGGCTCGAACGGCTCCCCGGCAATCGGGTCGCCCTTCTGGCGGGTTGATACGAACGCCCGCCGGCACCCCTGTGCCGGCCTCCTTCATCCGGAAAGCGAACCAGTCGAATCATGGACGTCGTCGTCGTCGAAAGTCCGGCCAAGGCCAAGACGATCAACAAATATCTCGGCAGCGGGTACACCGTTCTGGCCAGCTTCGGCCATGTCCGCGACCTGCCGTCGAAGGACGGCTCCGTGCGCCCGGACGAAGACTTCGCCATGGACTGGGAGATGGACGGCCAGTCGAAGAAACGGCTGAACGACATCGCCCAGGCCCTCAAGGGCGCCGACCACCTGTATCTCGCGACCGACCCCGACAGGGAAGGCGAGGCGATCTCCTGGCACGTCAAGGAAGTGCTGGAGCGGAGCCGCGCCCTCAAGGATATCGAGGTCAAGCGCGTCGTCTTCCACGAGATCACCAAGGACGCGGTGGTCGATGCCATCCGCAACCCGCGCGACATCGACAGCAACCTGGTGGACGCCTATCTGGCGCGGCGGGCTCTCGATTATCTGGTCGGCTTCACCCTGTCGCCGGTGCTGTGGCGCAAGCTGCCCGGCAGCCGATCCGCCGGCCGCGTCCAGTCCGTCGCGCTCCGCCTGATCTGCGAGCGCGAGGCCGAGATCGAGGCCTTCAAGCCGCAGGAATACTGGTCGATCGAAGCCGATTTCCTGACACCCCGCCGGGACAGCTTCACCGCCCGGCTGGTCCGTTTTCAAGGCGAACGGGTCGAACGGCTCAGCCTCAAGAGCGAGGCCGAGGCCCAGGCGGCCGTCCATGCCATCGAGCAGGGCGCCTTCAAGGTCGGCAAGGTCGACCGGCGGGAGGTCAAACGCCACCCCGCCCCGCCCTTCACCACCTCGACCCTGCAGCAGGAAGCCTCGCGGAAGCTCGGCATGGGGGCCAGCCGCGCCATGCGCATCGCCCAGCAGCTTTATGAAGGCATCGGCATCGGCGGCGAGACGGTCGGTCTCATCACCTACATGCGGACCGACAGCACGACGCTGTCGAACACCGCGCTTGAAGC
>CAYGKX010000037.1:0-4399 GCA_964350225.1 uncultured Rhodospirillaceae bacterium
CGGGATCATGAAGAAATGCACACTCTGCGTCGACCGGATCGAGGACCAGAGCCTGCCGGCCGAGCGGCGCGTGCCCGCCTGCGTCTCCGCCTGCCCCGCCCACGCCAGGCATTTCGGCGACCTCGCCGATCCGGAATCGGACGTCTACCGCATGGTCGCCGATCGGGGCGGGGTCGCGCCAATGGCCGAACTCGACTACCGCCCGACCAACCGCTATTTGCCGGCGCGCGGCCGGAACGAGCCGGGACAGGCCCCGGCCGCTCCCCTGCCATCCGCCCAACCGGCAACGAAGGGTGGCGGCATTCTCGGCTGGATCGACCGGATCCTCTCGGACTGACGCGATGCACCCGGCCCCCTCCATAATTCTCTTCACGACCCTGTCCGGCGCCGGCTACGGGCTGCTCGCGCTCGCGGGCCTCTACCTGCCTCTCACCCCGGGAGGCTCCCAGACGACCGGGGTCGTCGCCGTCCTCCTGGGCGGCGCGCTGGTTGTCGGCGGGCTCATGTCCTCGACCTTCCACCTGCGCCATCCCGAGCGGGCCTGGCGGGCGCTCACCCAATGGCGCAGTTCGTGGCTGTCGCGGGAAGGCGTCATGGCGATCCTGTCCTTCCTGCCCCTCGCCCTCTTCGCCTGGGGCGTGGTGATCGACGACAATGTGGGCGGCGCCTTCGCCGCGGCCGGGTTCCTCCTGACGGCCCTCGCCGTCGTGACCGTCTTCTGCACGGCGATGATCTACGCCTCGCTCAGACCTATTGCCGCCTGGCGCGACCCGCTGGTCCCGCCGCTGTTCCTGATTTTCGGTGTTCAGACCGGGGCGCAGTTGGGTCTCGTCGCGCTGGTGCTGGGCGACGGTGCGACGCCGGTCGCCGTCGTCGCCTGTCTCGCCCTGACGGCCATCGCCTGGGGCGCCGTCGCGCTCTACTGGTCGCGCATCGCGCGCACCCCGATGGCGGGCAGCGCCGGCACAGCTCTCGGCCTGTCCCCGGACGCCAAGGTGCGACCGGTCTTCGACGCCCACAGCGAAGAAAACTACCTGTTGCATGAGTTCGCCTTCCAGGTCGGGCGTAAGCATGCCGCCAAGCTGCGCCGCATCGCCCTGGCCCTGGGGCTGGGCGGAACGGCCCTCTTCACACTCCTCATACATGTGTCGGACGGGCTGCTCGCCGTCGTCCCCGCGCTCCTCGCCGCCGCCTGCGCCCTCGGGGGGGCGATGATCCAGCGCTGGCTCTTCTTCGCCGAAGCCCGCCACGCGGTGCGGCACTATTACGGCGGAAGCGGTTCACCGGATCGGACGCCCGGCTGACCGGTCCCATTCCCGACCCATAAAAGATCGGAGGCCAGATGACCGACGGGCCCACCACGGAGATCGCTGTCGTCTACTATTCCGGCAAGGGGCATACCCGCGTTGTCGCGGAGAGCTTTGCCGATGGCGTGGCGTCGGTAGACGGTTGCCAGGCGCTTCTGTTCGATGCGTCCGCGATCGGGCCCTATGCGGCGGACGACGCCGACTGGCAGACACTCGCGGCCGCGGACGCCATCGTCTTCGGGACGCCGACCTATATCGGCTCCGTCGCCGCCGGCTTCAAAGCCTTCGTTGAGAAGCTGAACGGCCCCGTCTGGCTGGATCGGCTCTGGACGGGCAAGCTCGCCGCCGGTTTCACCGTCTCAGCGGGCCATGGCGGCGACAAGTTCAGCACACTCTCCCAACTTGTCGTCTTCGCGGCGCAGATGGGGATGATCTGGGTTCCGGTGCCAATGACCGGCGGCAACTACTCGACCCGGGGCAGCGATCGCGACCTGAACCGGATGGCCGGATATCTTGGCACCATGGCCCAGGCCAACAGCGACGAGGGACCGGACCGTGCGCCGCCCGAAAGCGATCGCCGGACAGCGGAAATCCATGGCGAGTTCCTCGCCCGGACGGCACGGCAGATCCAGATCGGGCGGGAGCGGGAACCCCTGCCAGACCCTGCTCCCTGGTCCCGCCGGATACGGCGGTAGCCGCTACCGGAACACCACCGTCCGGCTGCCGTTCAGGAGCACCCGATGCTCCAGATGCCACTTGATCGCGCGGGCAAGCACGACAGCCTCGATGTCGCGGCCCATCGATACGAAATCCTCGCCCGTCATCGCGTGGTCCACCCGGGCGACGTCCTGCTCGATGATCGGGCCTTCGTCCAGATCCTCCGTCACATAGTGCGCCGTCGCACCGATCAGCTTCACGCCCCGGCCATGGGCCTGGTGATAGGGCCTGGCGCCCTTGAAACTCGGCAGGAAGGAATGGTGGATGTTGATCACCCGCCCGGGCAGCCTCTGGCACAGGGCCGGCGAGAGGACCTGCATGTAGCGGGCGAGAACGACGAGGTCGATCCGCTCCCGGTCGATCAGGTCGAGGAGCTTCGCTTCCTGCTCCAACTTGGTTTCCTTGGTCACCGGCAGGTGGACGAAGGGAATGCCGTAGGAAGCCGCCAACCCCTCGAAATCCCGGTGGTTCGACACGATCGCCGGTATGTCCATCGGGAGCGCCCCGATCTTGTGCCGGAACAGGAGGTCGTTCAGGCAATGTCCGAAGCGCGAGACCATGAGGACGACCCGCTGTCGATAGCTGGACGGATTCAGCGCCGCCTGCATGTCGAACCGTTCGGCAACCGGAGCAAAGGCCTCGGCGAGCGCATCCGCGGTCGTGAGGTCGCCTTCGGCACGGAAGGCGACGCGCATGAAGAAGGCGCCGGTCTCCTCATCTCCGAACTGGGCGCTCTCGACGATGTTGCACCCCGCCTCCGTCAGCTTGCCGGCGACGGCGGCGACGATGCCGCGCCGATCGGGACAGGACAGTGTCAGGGAAAACAGGCGGTCGGCATCGGCGGCAGCGGGCTGGGCGCCGCCAGGGGAGGAGGGCGTGGCAATGGTCATGTCGTGGATGTCCGTCTTGGATCGGTAACGGGATAGGGCCGGTCGCTGGCCCCGGGGAGATAGCAGGTGTCAGCCGACGCGACTAGCGCGCCGGCCCGATACCCGAATCTCCAACCCAGTCGGCGGTGCGCGCCAGTCCGCCGAAGGAAAAGAAATGGGCCGTGACGGTCGCTTCGCCGGCTGTCGACGCACGTGCCGCCAGGTCCCGGTCCACTGTCCGCAGGATGTCGTCCGGCGCCACGGGCGCAAGAAGCTTGCGCGCCAGGGCGAGCTTGCGGCCGAGCCCTTCCATCGGCGCCTTCACGCCGCAGCGCATGGCGTATTTCAGAAGGGCGCCGAGGCTGGCCGGGCCGGCAACCCCGATCTTGATCGGAATGCCCGGATGGGTCCGGCGTGTGGCGGCAAGCCAATCGACGATCGCCCGGCCGTCGAAGCAGAACTGGGTGACGATGTGAACGCCGAGGCCGAGGGTCCCCGCCGCGTCGATCTTTTCGGCCAGCAGGGATGCAAGCCGTTCATCCGGGATCAGCGGATGCCCTTCGGGATAGCCCGCGATCCCGATCTCCCGGATGCCGAGATCGGCCAGCGGCACCGTCTCGACGATCTCCGCCGCCGAGGCGAAGGGGCCGCGCGGCCGGTCGAGGTCTCCGCCGATGACAAGCAGGCGGTCGACCCCGGCCTCGTCCGCGAGCCGTTCCAGGAAGGCTTCGAGTGCCCGGCGGTCGGTCACGTTGCGGGCCGCGACATGGGGCACCGGCACCAGCCCCGCCCTGGCAAGCCGGATGGCGGCCTCCACCCGCGCCTCGTCCGGCCGGAAGGGCGGGGTGCTGAGATAGACCTCCGTCCCCGGCACGACACGTTCTGCAAGACGGTCGATCTCCGCCCCGGTTGGCTGGGTGGCTTCCAGCGAATAGCCGCCCAGTGCCACGTAGGGCGGCGCCACGGCGCTATTCGCGACGGCGGGAGATGACATAGGATTCATCGTTGAACCAGAGCCCACCATGTTGCTGGAGAACCTCGCGCGTGCCCTCGATGTAGGAGCCGTCGGTGACGACCTTCTCCAACCGTTCGTCCTCGACCTGGGCGACATAGACGGCGGCGTTCCAGGCCGCAAACACGGTCGAGGTGCCGATCGAGCTCGAGACCTCGTTCGGCAGGGTGTGCATGTCGTACTTGAAGATCGACCGCTTGTCGGAATAGGCGTTGAAATTGAGGTCGCGGCCCTCCGCCCCCAGTTCCTTCTTCACCGCCTTCAGGATGTCATGGCGGGTGGTGACGAAGGGTTTGTCCTGGGGCCAGACCTTGTGAATGATTTCCATCCCCGGGTCGCCACCGCAGGAGTGGATGCCGATGAGCCGACCGCCGGGGCCAAGCGCGCGGGCGAGCGGTGCCACCACCTTCTCCGCCTTGAACTGGGCGGAGGCGCGGGCCCGATAGGGTTGCGACGCGACGACGAGGTCGTAGTCGGCGCGGTTTGCCCCCATC
>CAYGKX010000037.1:4409-5207 GCA_964350225.1 uncultured Rhodospirillaceae bacterium
ATCTGCGGGATGATCGGGTCGAGCAGGAACTTGTGATCCTCCCGATAGATCACCAGCACGACGGGCCGGTCGTAGATCGGGTTGCCAAGCTTGCCGATCCGCGCCTGCCAGTTCTGCGACAGGAAGGGCTCGAGCTCTGCGATCTGCTGCTCGAACTCATGCGCCGAATTACCCTGGAGCGCGACCTCCTTCCAGACAAAGCTGCGCGCCGCCGCCGCCGACTTGGTGGCGAGCCACGGCGCCTCGGAATAATAGAGGTTGGTCATGCACAGGACGGTCGACGGATGCTCGAAGAAGCGGTCGGACATCTTGTCGAGGGACAGGCGCACGTCCTCCAGGCTGATCTCCTTGCCGACGGCATAAAGCGGACGGGTCGGATAGCGCGCGTGCATCGCCCGCATCACGCGGGAGAGAACGGTGCCGTCGCCCATGCCCGCATCGAAGAGCCTCACCGCCGGCGGCCGCGGATGAATGTTCCCGAGTTCGAGTCCGATCCGCTTGGCGACAACCTGCTTCTCGCTGCAGGTATTGACGAAGAGGAGGTATTTCTGCCGGTTGTCGAAGAAGCGGAAGTCGGTGTCCTCGTCGTTCGCCGCCGCGCTCCCGGCCTTGCCGGCCTGATCCGGTTTCGCCGGCGGCGACGTGACCTTGGACGCGCCCTTGGCACCGCCCGCCGTGCCGCGGACCAGCCCCTTTTCCGATTTATCTCCCGGTGGGTTCTGCGCGATGAAGGCGTCGATGCGCTGGAGTGTCTCCAAGGTAATCCGCCCACCGTCGCGAATGCGTCCGACGAGCTTG
>CAYGKX010000037.1:5217-12423 GCA_964350225.1 uncultured Rhodospirillaceae bacterium
CGGCCGAATGTGCTTTCCGCCATTCCCGCCGCGCGGCAGTAATCTCCGATCTTCTCGAGAATTTCGTCCCTATCCACCTTCGATTCCTTCATTCAGCCGATCGAATTGCGGTCATGCAGGATTGCGCCAACAGTCCACCCATGTGAACCATAAAATTGCCCACCAGAAAATGTGGGCAGATTATTGGGAAAATGCCCATTCTGCGAACGACTTCCGGGGCGCAGGGCAAATTTGTCTCTCGCTCCGGCACGTAACGTCGCGTTAACCTGCATGTCGTCACCTTTTGCCTGATTTGTCTCAACTTGCGGCGGCCTCCCGCCGCCGCAGGCCCCGGGGGTCGCCACCCCCAGCGGACACGCCGCATGGATCCAGAGTTGCAGCTGTTCCTTCGCGATCGCATCGAAGAAGTCGCTGGTGCGGCTGCCCAGGTCGCGGACTTCGCGAGCCGTTACGGAGCGGACGAAAAGGCACAGTTCAATTTGCAGCTCGCCGTCGACGAGTTGCTGACCAATGTCGTGTCCTATGGCTTCCCCGAAGACGAAGGCCGGCACGTTCATATCCATCTAACCGCCCGGCACCATGACGGGCACCTGCATATCGTGCTGGACGATACCGGCAAGCCGTTCAACCCCCTCGAACTGCCGCTGCCCGACACGGACGCTCCGCTGGCGGAGCGGGAGGTCGGCGGGTTGGGCATTCATTTCGTCCGATCGCTGATGCACGACGTCGACTATCGGCGCGAACACGGACACAACATCACTGTGCTCCGATACGATCTGTAACGTCGCGCCGCGCCAACCGGCTGGCGCCGCCCCAGAAGAGAGGCCCCCTATGGAAGTGACGAAAGAAAAGAACGGGAATGTGCTGGTACTGGCGCTGGACGGGCGGCTCGACAGCACGACCTCGACCGAATTCGAGAAGAAGATCGTCGGTGCCATCGACGGGAACGAACGTCACATCGTCATCGACATGTCCGGCATCGACTATATCAGCAGCGCCGGGCTGCGCGCGGTGCTGATCGGCGCCAAACAGATGAGTGCCGGATACGGCAAGCTGGCGCTGTGCGGACTGAGCGAAAAGATCGCCGAAGTCTTTCACATGAGCGGCTTCGACAAGATCCTGACGATTGTACCGACCCGCGAGGAAGCCGTTGCCGCCGTTTCGGGATGAACCCATGCGCTTCGGCCCCGCTCGCGCGGGACGCTTGTGGTCCGGCAACGGTCCGGAAGAACTTCAAACTCAGGCATAGGTCTCGGTCTCCGACGCGGAGGTGCGGCGGCGCAGGGCGAGGCAAGTGATGTCATCGGATTGCGGTGCCGTGCCCGCGAAGGTGCGGACGGCGGCGACGATCCGCGTCACGACGTCCCGGGTCACGACCGGGCCGACGTCGCGCAAAAGCTGGTGCAGGCGCTGTTCGCCGAATTCCGTATCGCCGGCATTCATGGCTTCCGTCACCCCGTCGGTATAGAGGAGCAGAACTTCCCCGGGACGCAGTCGCTCCGTCGCGGACTGGAATGTCGCGTTCTCCGCGACACCCAAGGCGATACCCGTATCGCCCGTGAGCGGCGCGATGCGCCGCCGGTCGCTGCTGACGATATAGGGCGGGTTGTGTCCGGCGTTGGTGTAGGTGATCTCCCCGCTCGCCGGATCGAAGACGACATAGAAGGCGGTCACGAACATCAGCGCGGTATTGTCGTGGGACAGGAAATCGTTGGCCCGCGTGATGCAGGCAACGGGGTCGGTCTCGATCTGCGCGGCCGCCCGTATCGCCGTTCGCGCGGCCGCCATGAACAGCGCGGCGGCCATTCCCTTGCCCGAGACGTCGGCGATGACGATGCCGATCCGGCCGTCCGACAGTTCGAAGAAATCGTAGAAGTCGCCGCCCACCTCCCGCGCCGTGTGGATCTCGGCATAGATCTCGTACCGTTCCGACGCCGGAAAGGCGCTGGGCTGAATGGCCTGCTGGATCTGCTTGGCGGCGGTCAGGTCCTGCTCGACGACGCCGAGCCGCATGCGGGCCACCTGCGCCTGGCGGAAACTCTCCACCGTGTCGGCAAGCCGGCCGATCTCGTCCCGCCGCCGGCGCGTCTCCACCCGTACCTCCGTGTCGCCCCGTGCCAGGGCGTTGAGGACGCGGATGACGGCGTTCAGCGGACGGAAGGACATCCGCATGTACCACAGGAGGAAGCCTAGGAAGAGGATCAGCAGGACGATGATCAGGCCGAAGGAGATGGCCGTGATGGTGAACCGCCGCCAATAGGTCGACGTCACGGACCGTAGGGCGACGATCGCGCCGGCGAGATCGGAGGTCATGCCCGTGAGCGAGATATAAACGACCTCGTAAACGTTCGCGCCCTGATGAACCACGGTGAAGGGGGCGATCTCCGATCCGCGCAGATCGAGTTCGTGCCACAGGGTCGCATCGCCGTCGGCAGCTCCGATCAGGCTCTTGTCGTCGCGTACCAGGAAGACGCTCCATCCGATGCTCTGGGAAAAGCGCCCGATCAGGTCGCGAACGTCGATCCATACCGCGACATGGCCGATGACCCCCTGCCGCCCGAAGATGGGCGTCGCCGCCGCCAGGGCGACATAGGTCTCCTCCCCCGTGCCGATGGTGATCGCGCCGACACGGGTATTGGCGAGCTGGCCGACCTTCGCCATCCGTTCCTTGGTGAGAACCCGCGCCACGCGGCTCGCCGTCGAGGAGAAGAGCAACTCGCCCTTCACGTTCAGGAGCTCGACCTGAACCGGGATGCGGAGGGCGCGCAGGTCGAGCATGCGAACCGACAGCGATTCGGCGAGAACGCGCTTGTCGCCGCCGAGGATCGCGCGGACGTCGATCCCCGCGCTCGATATCTGCTCGGCGATCGTCTGGACGCGCTGGAGCTGCACACGGGACGTCGCGATCCAGGCGTTGCTCAGCCCCGATTGCATCGCGTCCTGATACCGCGCGTTCAGCATCCGGTTACGCCACGTCGCCTCGGCGACAAGGACGAGAACGACGGCCATGAACGTCAGGGTGACCAGAAGCGCAATCCGTACTCGCAGTTTCACGCCGTCCCCCTCCCTCCAGGCACGAAACCGGGGAGCCTCGGCCGGCCGGTCCGCCGGCCCGGCGCGATGGCGCTGCGACCAGTCAATTCTTCGTTCCGTCGATGATTTCCGCGTAATCGAGCACCGAGATCGGCGGAAACAGCTTGAGCCGCCGGGCGATCGACAACCTGACCGTATAGGTGTATCGGCCGAGGCGCTGGATCGGCACGTCCTGGGGCCGTACACCATGGACGAGGATATGCTCCATCATGTAGCCGACCAGTTGGCCGATCCCGGCATGATCCGCATACAGGCTGACGAGGGTATCGCTGTCGCGCGCCTGCACTTCGCCATTGCCGAAGGACGGCATCCCATAGCGAAGCCCCTCCCTGACGATCGTCTTGCGATGCTGGGTGACGAAGTTGTCCTGTCCGAGATAGAGGAACTGGGGCTCCGCCGCGGCGATTTCAGAGATTACCTTGGGGATGGCTGTCTCGTCCGGATGGCCCTGGTCGTTCAGCGGAATGCGCCGGTCGATGACCTCGAAATTCATCTCGGTCGAGAGCTTTTTCAGCTCGCGGATGTTGAAGACCGCATTCGATTCGAGCCCGTTGTAGATAACGCCCAGCCGACGCATGGGCCGATAGGCCCGCATCGCCTTGATCTGGCTTTCCAGCGGGACGCTCGACATCACGCCCGTGACGTTCCGGAGCGAACTCTCGAGGTTTGGAACGATTTGGGAACCGGTAGGGAAGGCGACCATCGAAAACACCACCGGCGTCTTGGAAACGTAGAGATCGGTCCCGACCGTGCTGTTCTCCCCGACGACGGCGAGCGTTATCTGCGTGCCCCAGGTATAGACGAGATCGGGCTTCACCTGGCGAATCTCGGCCACGAGCCCGCCCAGCTTGCTTGAATCGCGCGCCAGATCCTTGACGATGAACCGGAAGGGCAGACGGCGCTTGGCGGCATAGTTGCGCAAGCCCTTTTCGACATCCGTCTCTCCGTTCCAGAGCACCAGATAGACCCGATAGACCTTCTTCTTGTCGTCTCCCGGCTCCGCCGCCGGGGCAGGCGGGGCCGGGATGGCGCAGGCGACCGAGGCGAACAGGGCGAGCAAGGCGCGTATCATGAAGCCGCACTCCGTTCTGCGTCCGGCGGGATATAGGCGTCGGCATCGGCCTCTTCCTCCCGCACAACGCCGACAACCATGAAGTAGAAGCTGAAGACGACGGCGGTCGTGACGCCGAAGACGCCAAGCAACACCAGCGCCGTCTTGACGTCGCCGAAGCGGGCGAAGCCGGCGACAAGGATCGGTCCGAACGCGCCGCCGAGCCGGCGAGCCATACGCATGGACTGCTGAGCCGCCGGTGCGTCGGTCAGGATTCCGCCGGCGATCATCTGTTCGAGCACCGGCCGGCGGGAGGAGGTCAGCATCGCCTGGCCGATCGCGAACAGGACGATAGCGGTGAGAAAGACCGTCGTGCTTTCCAGAATAACGACGGGGACCAGGACGCCGCCGCACAGCATCAGACCCGTCCCCATAAGCAGGCCAGGTGCATCGAAACGCCGACACGTCCCTGCCACGACGGGCCCGGCAAGAAGTATGACAAGACCGAAGAGAAGCATGACCCGTCCGGTGCCCGTCAAACTCGCCCCTTCGGCCGCGAGGAACAGCGGCAGGATGAGGAAGATGAAGCCCGTCAGCAGAACCCGGCCGGGAATCACGCAGAACAGAAGCAGCATGACGAAACGCCCGGACAGGAAGCAGCGCGTGACGCGGATCAACATCCATCGGTTCGGTTGCCCCACTTCCTCCTGCCGCGGGTTCCCGCCGGACAGGAGCCACCAGCCGGCGGCAGCAGCGATCATGCCGAAGCCGGCGCCGATCAGAAGGGTGACGGAAAATCCGAAGCGGTCCGCCAGGACCCCGCCGATCGCGGGGGCGGCGATGATTCCAACGACAAGGGCACCGTTGAAATGCGCCCTCCCCTCCGACCGGTCCGCCTTCGTGGTGTTGTCGAGGATGTAGCCTTCGCAGGCGCCGAAGGCGATGGCGTAGCCGACCCCGGACAGCGCGCGTACCGCGACGAGATCCCAATAGCCTTCTGCAAGGGCGGCCCCGATCAACCCGGACGTCGCGACGACGGTCCCGACGGCGAAGGCTATGCGCCGGCCGACACGCCGGGACCAGGCGGTGGAAACCGGGACGCCGATACCGGCGCAGACCAGGAACACAGCGATGGGCAGGGCAACCGCCAGGTGCTCGTCCAGCGCCATCCCGGGATCCATGATCTCCTTGATGTAGAGCGGCATGAAGGGGCGCGCGAGCTCTTCCGCCATGACAAAGAGGATCACCGCACACCGGACACTGACCAGCCGCGTCGTCGTCAGTTCGATGGCCTCCCCCTCTCCGGCGAAGCGATAGCGGTTTGTCAGGACGCCGGCGACCTTCTGCATACGGCGTCCTGCAGAGCCGCCCGCTTCTGTCGCTGCCCGGGAGAAGCGGGCGAACGCCATGTTCACCCGGTCGAAGAGGTCGTTGTAACTGTCGGCGAGCCGAACGAGATGGCGGCCCGCGGTGTAGCGCACGCGTGCGCGGAAATCGCCGCTCGCCGCGCGCGACAAGGCGGTGACGATAATCCGGAGCGGTCCCGCATAACTCGTTTCGACGACCAGGAAGAGGATTTCGTAAACGAGCAGGAGGACGACGATCAGGATCACCAGAACCTGGACGAAGGTGTATCCGATATGGGTCGAGATCGAATCCTTGGCCCGCCCGAGATGCAGGACTCCGACCGTCTTGCCGTCCGGATCGCGGATCAGGAAGGCCGTGTTCACGTGGCCCTCGTTCTCGTATCGGAACCTGGACGGCTTTTCCCGCGGCGCCTCCGATATTACCGGCGCGAGAAACGCCAGCAGCCGCTCCCGGAACCCGCGAGGCCGTTCCTCCATCTTCTGGGGCGGGGCGAGGCCGAGCGCGATGCGCGTAGCGACGATGAGGTCGCTCTGGTCACCCGGATGGCGCCCCACGGCTTCGAGAATGCGGCCGCGCAGATTGGTTACAGCCACATAGACGACGCCGGCATGCGTGGATTGCGCCGGGCGCAGCACCGATTTCACGCCCTTCAGCTGATCGAAGGGGATGCCCAGGCGAATGGCCCGTTCGATCTTGAACTGCAGCGTCCGGCCCGCAACGACGACGTCCTTCTGGTGCTCGGGCGCGATGTCGCGCTCCAGAATGTAGACCGCGAAATAGGTGAAGGTGAGGAGGGTGACGACGATGACCCCGAAAATCACCGCCAGCAAACGCAAGGAGAGCGCCCGTCGCGATATCATGACGAGGTCTTTCCCTGAGCCGCGGGCGGCGCGGTCTTGTTCGCGCCTCGCCTGGCCCGGTCGATCGCCTTAAAGATGGCCGCGGCATTGCTCGCCGTTTCCCGGCCAAGCGCCTCGACCTCCGTGGCCGGTCCCGCACGGCTCGTCCCTTTCAGGGCACCCGTGACCCGCATGATCTGACGCGCAACGGACCCGACCAGCAGGATCGCCCCCAGGCCGGCGACGATCCAGCCGATAAGAAAGATCATGGCCCCCAGGCGCCGCAGGTCGCGGCCATACCGGGCCGTCGAATTCAGGACACTGGCCCGCCTGGCACGAAGCGCGATACCGCCGACGACCTTTCCGTCCCCGCCGACAATGTCCGCGCCGATCACGAGGCTGTCGTCGTCGTCGACGCTCCATATCCGGGTTTTCGGTTCGCGCGTTGCCCGCCGCCAGGTGTCCGGCACCAGCTGGTTGCGCGTCTTCGCGCCCGCCCGAAAAAGGATCGTGCCGTCCGGGCCGTAAATTTCGATCGCCTGGATGACCTCGTCCGCCTCGAAGGCCCGCTTCGTCGCGGAATTGAGGTTGGCCATCTGGTTCAGCGACAGGCGCATGTCGAACCCGGTCTGGATCGTCGACCGCAGATCCAGCACCACATATTCGTATCGCCCTTTCAGAAGCCGGGCCAACAGCCCCTCGGCATCGGCGCGCAGGACGAAACCGGTCAAGATGAGTGGCAATGCGAGCAGGAAGAAGGTCGCAACGACAATCTTGAATTTCAGGCTCTTGAGCATTTCCCAGCCCGGTCCGACGTTGCGCCCCGGAACTATCCACCTGCGCGAATATGCGATC
>CAYGKX010000037.1:12433-16666 GCA_964350225.1 uncultured Rhodospirillaceae bacterium
CGGCAGACGTTTATGCGATGTTATCGTTTAAACGGTGTAATCACCGTTCGCTGCCTGTGCCGGGACCAGCCTATCAGGTGTCCGCTTGTCCGGCGCCTGTGTCTGATGTCCAATGGTGCGGAAGGGAATGCCCGGACACGTCAGGGAAAGGAGTGCCCCATGTCATCCGCCGTCACGACCGGATCGCTCTGCGAATGTACATTCGGCGCCGCACCCGGGGCCCTGACGGCCGACTATCCGACCGGCGCGATGGCCAATGGCATGCCGGTCCTGTGTATCGACATGATCGTCGCGGGCGTGAACATCACGCCATTCGGGGTTTGCAGCAGTCTTGCCAATCCCGAGGTCGCGTCCGCGACCGCCGCGGCCCAGGGCGTTCTCACACCCATGCCCTGTGTCCCCGTCGTCGTCAGTCCCTGGGCTCCCGGTTCGATCACCGCCGGCTCGACAGGTGTGCCCTTCGTGAACGAAACGTCGATGTGTGCCTGTTCCTGGGGCGGTGTCATCACGATCACGGAGACGCCAGGCATTACCATGCAGATCACGTGACTGCGCGGTTTACCTGACGGGACCACTCACCCGACGCGCGGATTTCCGGCCGGGCCGCGCCCGGGCCACCTGACTATTCCTCGGGCAGCGGCGGCAGGGTCTTCCTGATCGCCTCCACATATTCCGTCATCACCTTGAGCGCATCGTCGACCGTCGTCTGCCGTTCGACCTCCGCGATCAGCGCCTCGTCCGCCTTCGCGCTGCGCAGGGTCTTGACGACATCCTGGATGCCCTTTTCGTGCATCGCCGCGATTTTCTTTTTCGTTTCGTCGGACACTTCGCCGCTCGGGGGCTTGGGCCGCCGCTTCTCGATCTCCGCCACCATGTTCTGGAGGTAGAATTCACGCGGCTGGGGATCGTTCACCGGTTCGGTCGCGACCAACATAAAGTGGATCTGGTCGGATTTGGGCGATGCGATGGCGAGGGTGCCGCGCCACACGAGGGTGACGAGGCCCTCGTCGCCGTCGACGATGCAGGTGTCCAGGTTCGTCAGAACCTCGGCGAATTCGTCATGCCGGTCGTCCGGTTCACTCGACGTGTGGCGCTGCACGAAACAGCGGACCTTGACGCCGGGCAGCGATGTGCGCACGACATCCTGGCCCGGCTGCAGATGCTCCAGATAAATCTCCTCGTCGCCGCGAAGAAAGCCGTCGATCTGCTGGTCCCGGCGCGCACCGTTGAAATAGGCGGGGTCGAAATCGCGCGGCGGCAGCGGCCGGCGCCGCCACAGCCAGTGTTCGTCATAGGTGCCGGCGAGCGGCCGCCGGGGCAGGAAGGCCGGGCCGAGGGCGCCGAAACCCGCCGGTTCCTCGTCCCGGTCCCAGGGCGCGACACCCTCGTTGACCGGCAGGATGTTGGCGATCTGCAGCCGCGCACCGGCCTCCTCGGGTAACTCGCCGAAGCCAATGCCGTGCGGGTTGTATTTCGACTTCGGTCCGCCATGGGCCAATTCGTTGCGGATCGGCATGCTCGTGAAGGGTGCCGGCCCTTCGACCCGCACGCCGCCGCCGGCCTCCCGCACCCAGTTGCGGTCCCCCCAGACGGCAAGCCGCTTGAACGACTGCCCGACCCCGAACGCGACCTCGATACCCTCCACGGAACGCCCCTGCGGGGTATAGGCCGAGCCGACGAAAATGCAATCGGCCTTCGGCTTGTAGGGGATCAGGTCCCCATCGGTCTTCAGGCTGTTGCCGTACGCGTCGCTGAACTGTTCCGGCGGCCCGATCTTCTGCTGCTTCTTCTTGGGGAGCGGGGCGCACACACCGCCCGGGACGAGGTCGAACGTCCCCTTGATGATGACCGAAACGAAAGGGCTGCCCGGCTCGAAAGCGGATTGCAGGGAGCGTACATCGAACGGCGTTTCGTTGAAGAGCTTCATAGTGTCGCTTCTGCCGATGAAAAAGAAGGGAACCGCCGGCCGGCCGGCCGGATCAGGCGGTGATCACGTCGGTCGCCAGGATGTCGCCCGCAACGATATTGCCGCAGATGATGTCGCCCGCCGTCGTCAGCCCGGTAAGCGAGATATCCGTGGCTTCGAGCCCGACCGAGACCGCCGACATCAGTTCGACCGCTTCGCCGGCGAGGACGCCGAACTCCCCGAAGGACAGGAAGTTGACTTCCGGCGCGGTGAAATTGATCCCCTCCGCCGTGATCTCGATCGACGATTGCGGGCCGCAGGAGAGCGTCATCCCAGCCGCCGTCATCTCAACCTTGGGCATGGGGGTCGGCAGTTCCGCCGCGATGGCCTGGGCGACGGCGGCCGCGACGAGGATCCCCGCCGTCACGGCGGACAATGCCGCGCAGGTGTCGGGCAGGCCATCGGCGACGGCGTCGTTGTAGGCGTTGTCGAGCCCGAACGGCGTCGCCATCTTGTAGAAGTCGCTGTCCTTCTTGAAGGTGCTGGCCGCGACGCCGGTACTGATGGCCAGCCCGGCAGCCGCATTCGTCGCCGCCGCCGCGGCGACTGCCACCGTCCACGCCTTGGACGTGCCGGCCTGGATCGACAGATTGATCTCTTGCGATGCCGCGACCTCGTATTCGCCGCGGGTCGACATGATCTCGCCGGTCGGATAGGTGACCTCGAAATTGCCGAAGATGTCGCACTCGCCCGCGACCTGCAGGCCCTTCACCTCCAGCTTGATCGAATTGACGATCTCGTACTGGGCCGCGTTCTTGACCTCCATCGCGGCGTCGGTCGCCACCTCGTATTTGGCGCCGAAGGAATAGCAGACCTCCTGCTCCGCCTGGACGGTCAGGCTGCGTGCGCTGCTGATCTTGTATTCGGAGGGCTGGCCGTTGATCTTCGTCACGCCGCTCGCGATGCGGAAGGCGCCCTCGCCGCCGTCGTAGATCCACTCCGATTTCTTGTCGCGCCAGTTCAGGCGGCCGGTGCCCTGGACGCTGAGGATATAATCGCCCTGGACGACCGTGCTCGCCTGGGCGCCGACGGTGACGTTGTAGTTTTTGTCGCTGTAGATCAGTACGCCGTCGAGGTGCTTGTTCTCCGCCTTCGCCTCGTCGACGTCCTCTTCCTCCTCCCGGTTGACCGCCCGCGGCAGCATGAACTTGTACATCGTGCCCGGTTCGGTCGGGTTGGAAGGGTCGCTGTTCTGCCAGACCGGGTGATAGGTATCGGTGTCGAGGATGACCCGTTCGTAGTAGTTCAGATCGGATCGGGCATAACCGAGCCGCATATAAGCGAGCGGACGGTCGACCTGGGTCTCGTTTTCCGGCGGATCCGAGAAATCCTCGTAGACGGCCTGTTGCGGCAGGTTGGTACCGGGACTGTCCGCGGTCGGGATCGTCGTCTCGGTATCCGCCTCGGGAATATAGAGATAGGCCTGCTTGTCCGTCGGGTTCGGGCTTGCCTTGATCGTCCCGGTCGCGGCGCCATAGGCGCCCATATTCAGAAGGAAGGTCAGGTCGGCCTTCGAGTCGTAGGCCGACGACTGGATGGCGACCGAGACCGTCATTTCCGTGACCCCGGCGTCGAAGTTCAGCGTGCCCGACGTTGCCGTATAGTCGGTCCCCGCCTTGGCGGAGGCATCCGCGGTCTGGTAGCTGACCGTTCCCTGCTGCTGCATTTCCGAACCGGTGCCCGTGCGCTGGATCTTGAAGTCGGCGGTCGCGTCGCCTTCCTTGACCGTTACGCTCGCCGCGGAATAGCTGGCTGCCATGACATCTTCCTCTCAGTCGCAATCAAGAACACGTGTCACTCGAAAGTCTTCGACCGTCGGCCCGGTCGCCGGCAAATTCAAGCGGTTTCGACCCTCCTCGCCGGTCGGGGGATCGGAACGCATCCGCATCGTCTAGGCGAGATCCTTCGGCGACGCCGCATGAACCTGCTTCAAGTCGGCCATGACAATGTCCTTGGCCTCCTCGAGCGTGCGGGCGCCCCGCATCTTCTCGATCAGCTCCGGCTTCGCGCCGTTCCGCTCCATCGTGTCGAGGATGAGCTTCAGACCCTCCCTGTCCATCTCGGCCAGGGTCGCTTGCCGCTCCTCCTCCTCCTTGGCCGCGATCTCCGCGCTGTCGTCCTTGAGCAGTTCGCGCATCTTTTCCGCATAGGCCTCGATCGGGGCCCGTTCGCCTACAGGTTCCTCGACCAGCAGCAGGTCCTCGATCTCGTGATGCGCATCGTCATCGATCTGAAGGGTGCCACGCCAAACGAGCGTGAGGGTGTTG
>CAYGKX010000038.1:0-1492 GCA_964350225.1 uncultured Rhodospirillaceae bacterium
CCTTGTGGCGATGTGCGTGAACGACCTCGTCGTGCAAGGGGCTGAACCTCTTTTCTTCCTCGACTATTTCGCGACCGGCAAGCTGGACGTCGAGACCGCCGCGACGGTGGTCGAGGGCATCGCCGAGGGCTGCCGCCAGGCGGGCTGCGCCCTGATCGGCGGCGAGACGGCGGAGATGCCCGGCATGTATGGCGCCGGCGACTACGACCTCGCGGGTTTCGCCGTCGGTGCGGTGGAGCGGGACCGGGTGCTGACCGGCGCCGACATTGCCCCTGGCGACGTTCTCATCGGCCTGGGATCGAGCGGCGTTCACTCGAACGGCTATTCGCTCGTTCGGCGGATCGTGGCCGACGCGGAGCTCGACTGGGACGCGAAGGCACCCTTCGATCCGGCCTATGGCCTGGGCGAGGCACTGCTCGCGCCGACCCGGATCTACGTTCGCGCCTGTCTCGCGGCGATCGCGGCAGGTGGTATCAAGGGGCTCGCCCACATCACCGGCGGAGGGGTCCTAGAGAACCTGCCGCGCATCCTGCCCGACGGTACCGAAGCGGTGCTGGACACCGCGAACTGGCCGCTGGCGCCGGTCTTTCGCTGGCTCGCCGAGACCGGCAACGTCGCGCCGGCGGAGATGGCACGCACCTTCAACTGCGGCATTGGCATGATCGCCGTCGCCGATGCGGAGGCCGCGGCGGCGCTGGAGCATGTGCTTGCGGCCGAGGGCGAGACGGTCCACCGGATCGGCGAGGTGGTGGCCGGGTCGGGCGGCGCGCCGGCCGTCCGGCTCGACGGTTGGGACGACCTGTGGCGCTAGGACCGTCCGCCGGCCGGGTCCGCACCGGCGTCCTGATCTCGGGCCGCGGCTCCAACCTGCAGGCGCTGATCGACGCGGCCGCCGATCCGGACTTTCCGGCCGAGATCGCTCTCGTCCTGTCCAATGATCCCGACGCGGCCGGCCTCGAGCGCGCCGCCCGGGCCGGGATCGAAACGGACGCGCTCAGGCATCGTGACTATCCCGACCGGCCGGCCTTCGAACGGGCGATGACCGCGCGTTTGGAGGCGGCCGGGGTCGAACTGGTCTGTCTGGCCGGCTTCATGCGGCTTCTGACGGAGACGTTCGTCGGCCACTGGTTCGATCGGCTGATCAACATCCATCCCTCGCTGCTGCCCGCTTTCAAGGGGCTGGACACGCACGCGCGGGTGCTCGCGGCCGGCGCGCGCTTCACGGGAGCGACGGTGCATTTCGTCCGGCCGGCGATGGACGACGGGCCGATCATCGTCCAGGCGGCGGTACCGGTCGGCCCGGTCGACGACGAGGCGGCGCTCGCCGCACGGGTGCTGGCGGCCGAACATCGCATCTATCCCCTCGCCCTGCGTCTCGTTGCCGAGGGCCGGGCGCGGGTCGCGGGAGACCGGGTTGTGATCGACGGCCATGTCTCACCGGGCGACGCCATGCTCAATCCGACGGACCGGACCTGAAAGCCCCGCGACGCGT
>CAYGKX010000038.1:1502-4723 GCA_964350225.1 uncultured Rhodospirillaceae bacterium
TCCCGATCGGTTATAGAGACGTCATCGTCCCGGGGCGACGATTTGTCACAAGGAATTCGGGGCAGATCGGCGATCGCGGGGCCTGTCACGCTGAACCGCCGACGAGAGGGGACACTATCGGGCCATGGCTGAAAATTTCGACATGCGCGCGCATCGCGACACGTGGGGCCGCTTCACGAAGATGGCGACCTACGGCACGGTCGGTGTCGTTATCCTGCTGATCCTGATGGCGTTGTTCCTGCTGTAGGGATCGGCAGTTGCCAAACGAAATCGGCCGCCCCCGGAGGGGCGGCCGTTTTCGTTCTCAAAGCCGGGGATCGGTCCGTCAGCCGACGATTTCCTCGGGCTTGAAGAAGAAGGAGATCTCCTCCTTCGCCGTGTCCGGGCCATCGGAGCCGTGGACCGAATTCGCCTCGATCGATTCGGCGAATTCCTTCCGGATCGTGCCTGCGTCGGCATTCTCCGGATTTGTCGCGCCCATTACCTCGCGGTACTTCGCGATGGCGTCCTCGCCCTCCAGGACCTGGACCACGACCGGGCCGGACGTCATGAAGGCGACGAGATCGTTGTAAAACGGCCGCTCCTTGTGAACGGCGTAGAAGCCCTGCGCCTGCTCGGTGCTCAGGTGCAGCCGTTTCTGCGCGATGATGCGCAGACCCGCCTCCTCAATCTTGGCGTTGATCTTGCCGGTGATGTTTCGCCGGGTCGCGTCGGGCTTGATGATGGAAAAGGTGCGTTCGAGGGCCATGGGTCTCCGTCCGGGGAAGAGCGTTGAGCACGGCGCTTCCCGATGGAAAGACCGCGCGGTCGAAAGGGTCGGCGGCCTTATAACGGGCCACCCGGAACGCGGCAAGGGGGCGCCGCTTCCGCGACACCGGCAAGGCTGCCAGGGACCCTCGCCTCTGCCAATCCGGGGCACGCCGGTACCGTTCGGCAGGAAACGCAACAAGCTCCCGCCCGCCGAGAAGGACGACGAGCGGCGCGTGCTGCCGATCGTGTGTTAGCAGGTCGAACCGCCCCTCTCCCGCCACTACGAACGCGACTGCAGCTTTCTCGAGACGAAGAACCGGCTGAACGCGACGGGGTACGACCTGGATTTCGTCTTCGATCTCTATTTCAGCCGGAAGCCGGGCCGGCAGATCCAGTTCGACGGTATCTTCTTCCGCCGGAACGATCCGACCGGGACCCGTACGTTCACGCTTTCTGTTCCCACCCGCCCGTATCGGTCTGCTGAAAATACTTGATGAGATGGCCCGCCTCCCGATAGGCCTTCCAGCGTTCCCGAGCCGCGGCGACGGCCTCGTCGTCGTTGCCGTCGAACATCTCGAAACAGCGCTCGAACACCGCCAACTCGCCGACCGAGGCGCCGTCGACCAGCACTGCGAATGTCGCCCCGTTCGGGTTTTCGTCCGTGTCGGTCAGCCAGATCGGCTGCGCATCGGCATGTCCATCGCGTCGCGTCCCATGCGGCAGGAAGCTGCCCTGTTCATACGTCCAGAGGGCACCGGCGAGGGCCTCCACCCGCTCCTCGGAGCCGGCGACGACGACGGCGCGCTTGCCCGCCGCAAGGACCTTTTCCAACAGCTTGGGCAGGGCCCGGTCCAGCGGCCAGCGCTGGAGATGATAGAAACCGATTTCCGTCATCCGTCCACTCCGGCGCGATGCCGTGTCGGAACGTCAGGCCTCGTAATAGTCGGCGACGAGTTCGTTGAGAAGCTGGACGCCGAAACCGGTGCCGCCCTTGGGCACGGTGGCCGACCCCTTCTTGGACCAGGTGACGCCCGCGATGTCGATATGGGCCCAGGGCACGTCGTTGACGAAGCGCTGCAGGAACTGGGCGGCCGTGATCGAGCCTGCCTCGCGCCCGCCGATATTCTTCATGTCGGCCGCATCCGAGGCGAGCTGCTTGTCATAGCCATCTCCGAGCGGAAGGCGCCATACCGATTCGCCGACCTTGCCGCCCGCCTCTGTCAGACGCGCCGCAAGCTCGTCATTGTTCGAGAAAAGACCGGCATGCTCGCTTCCGAGCGCGATGATGATCGCGCCCGTCAGGGTCGCGAGGTCGATCATGAACTTCGGCTTGAACTTGTCCTGGGTGTACCAGAGGGCATCGGCGAGAACGAGGCGTCCTTCGGCATCGGTGTTGAGCACCTCGATCGTCTGCTTGGACATGGAGGTTACGATGTCGCCCGGACGTTGCGCCGTGCCGGAAGGCATGTTCTCGACGAGCCCGACGACACCCACGGCGTTGACCTTCGCCTTTCGACCGGCCAGCGCCTTCATGAGGCCGACGACGACGCCGGCGCCGCCCATGTCCCACTTCATGTCCTCCATACCGGCCGCCGGTTTGATCGAGATGCCGCCGGTGTCGAAGGTGACACCCTTGCCGACGAAGGCGACCGGGGCGTCCTTCTTGGCGCCGCCCTGCCACTGCATGACGACGAGCTGGCTGTCGCGGGCCGAGCCCTGGCCGACGCCGAGCAGGGCCCCCATGCCGAGCTTCTTCATCTCGGCCTCGCCCAACACCTCGACCTTGACGCCCAGGTCCTCAAGGGCCTTGGCCTCCTTCGCCAGGGTTTCCGGATACAGGATATTCGCGGGTTCGGAGACGAGGTCGCGGGTGAAACTCACGCCGTCGGCTACCCGGGCCAGCGGATCGTAGGCCGCCTTTGCCGCCTTGGCCCGCGCCACCATGAAAGTAAGCGATTTCAGGGTCGGCTTCTGGTCGTCCTTTTCGCGCGTCCGGTACTTGTCGAACCGGTAGGCGCGCAGGATCGCCCCGAAGGCCGCCCGCGCCGCCATATCCGCCGGTGTGAGGTCGCAGCCCTCCGGCACGTCGACCATCACCGTCGCCTCCGCGATGCCGGCCGCGTTCAGGGTCGCGACGATGGTGCCGCCAAGGTCCTGGGCGCGCAGGCGCGTCACCTCCGCCCCCTTGCCCAGCCCGGCCAGGAGAACCCGCTCGTAGGGTTCGACCGCGACCAGCTCCGCCATCTGGCCCGAACGGCCACGAAAGCGTCCCGCGGCGGCGAGCCGCCCGATGGCGCCGCCCAGCCGCTCGTCCAGGGCCGCGGCAGACGGCGACAGCGCCCGTTCGTCGAGCGCCGTGACGACAACGCAGCCGGCGGCAGGCAAGGAAGGTTCGGCAAAGCGGATCTGCATGATGTCCTCGATCGAGTATTTCGTTCTTGTCCCCGGGCAGGAAGAGCGGTCGGGTCGCC